>JBBSDI010000025.1:0-19082 GCA_038249585.1 Lysobacterales bacterium
GGCGTTTTCCAATACCGTGCTGCCTGCGATGGCCTTCGGTGCAGCCGTTCCAGTGATCATGGGAGTCTGGGACGATCTCGACCTGCGCACGACCGGTGGTGGGATCTACACCAATCTGGTGGGTACCGCACCCAACCGCCGCTGGGTCGTCGAATGGCGCGGCAAGCACTTCGCCGATGCCGGTGCGACGCAGACGCTGAACTTCGCGGTCATCTTCCGTGAAGGCTCGGCAAACTACGAGGTGCATTATCCTCAGGTGGCGATGGGCGCGGCCAATGCCGGCGGCGCGAGCGCCACGGTCGGCGTGCAAGCGGCCAACAGCGGCGCTGTCTTCTCGCAGTTCTCGTTCAATACCGCGAGCCTGAGCACCGGGCAGGTGCTGACGGTGAC
Source organism: Lysobacterales bacterium (assembly GCA_038249585.1). Taxonomy (GTDB): domain Bacteria; phylum Pseudomonadota; class Gammaproteobacteria; order Xanthomonadales; family Ahniellaceae; genus UBA4656. Next base: position 391 of record JBBSDI010000025.1, read on the forward strand.
TTTGCCCCCTGGCGTGTGCTCACCGGGTCCTGGCACTTGCGGTCCGCTCGACGGCATCTTCCAGCACGGCTTCGAGTCGCCATAGGCCACTGCGCGCGCAAGGACCGGTCGGCGAGTGCCGACCGGTCCTGGTTGCTCCGACACCGTGGGTTCTGCGGCGGCGTTCCACTTCGGCGCAAGCCCGCGACTTTCATTGCCGGGTGCTGCCATGGCACGGGCGCAACGATCCGGCGCTAAACTCCGATCACCAAGGTTTCAGGCAGGAGCGCTCCCATGGCCGTGACACCCCAGAATGCGACACCGGCTGCTGCAGCCGTTGCACTGCAACGCGAGCAGAGTGTCGCCAAACATCTGTTCTTCGGCGACATCCTCGAAGAGAACCTGTTTCCGTTTCCGCAGATCCGTGCCAAGGATCGCGAGAATCTCGGTGCCATCGTCGACGCCATCGACGAATTCCTCGGCTCGAAGAAAAAGGAAATCGTCGACTACGACCGCAAGGGCGAGCAGCCGCCGGAGTACATCCAGGCCCTGCGCGAGATGGGCCTGTTCGGCCTGATCATCGGCGAGGAATACGGCGGTCTGGGCCTGAGCAATGGCGCCTATGCGCGCGTGCTGGCGCAATCGTCCAGCCACGATAGCGCCACTTCGGTCACGGTCGGTGCGCATAGTTCGATCGGACTCAAGGGCCTGATCCTGTTCGGCACCGCGGCGCAGAAGCAGCAGTATCTGCCCAAGCTCGCCAGCGGCGAGATGATCGCGGCGTTTTGCCTGACCGAATCGGGTGCCGGCTCCGATGCGGCATCGGTCAAGACCCATGCAAAGAAACAGCCGGACGGCAGTTGGCTGCTCAATGGCGAGAAGATCTGGATCAGCAACGGCGGCATCGCGGGCTTCTACACCGTGTTCGCGCGAACCGAAGGCGAGGGCGGCAAGATGACCGCCTTCATCGTCGAGGCGGCGTGGCCGGGCGTAAGTCACGGCCACCACGAAGACAAGCTCGGCATCCGCGGCAGCAATACCACCACCGTCGCGTTCAACGATGTGCGGGTGCCGGCAGAGGCGCTGCTCGGCGAAGAAGGCAAGGGTTTCAAGGTGGCGATGGCCATCCTCAACAACGGCCGCACCGGGCTGGGCGGTGGTGCGGTCGGCGGCATGAAAGCGCTGATCAAGCTCGCCACCCAGCAGGCCAAGGATCGCAAGCAGTTCGGCAAGCCGATCGCCGAGTTCGGTCTGGTGCGCGAGAAGATCGCACAAATGACCATCGACTGTTTCGTCGCCGAGAGCGCGGTATGGATGCTCGCCCACTACATCGACAACGACGTCGAGGACTACTCCATCGAAGCGGCGATGAGCAAGGTGTTCGCCAGCGAGGCGATCCAGCGCGCCTGCTACGAGAGCCTGCAGATCGCCGCCGGCAACGGCTTCATGAAGGAGTTTCCCTACGAGCGTTACACTCGCGACAGCCGCATCCTGAGCATCTTCGAGGGCACCAACGAGATCCTGCGCCTGTACGTGGCGCTCAGTGGCCTGAAGGATGTTGGCGCATCGCTGAGCGGCCTCAGGAACGCGGTCGCCAGCATCTTCAACGACCCGATCAAGGGCTTCGGCGTGCTTAGCGGCTATGCCAGCCGGCGTGCGCGGCAGACTTCCGGTTGGGGCACCGACAAGATCCTCACCCAGCTCAGCCCGGACCTGCAGAAGGCCGCGAAGATCTATGAGAAAAGCGTGGTCGAACTGGCCAATGCCAGCGACGCGCTGCTCAAGAAGTACGGCAAGGGCGTCACCGACCAGCAGCACCAGCTCAAGCGTCTGGGCGATATCGCGATCGATCTTTACGTCGGGCTGTGTGCGCTCTCGCGCGCGGCGAGCCTCGAGAAGGCCGACAAGGTCAACGGTGCGCAGGCGGCCAGCATTGCCTATGTATTCGCCAAGCAAGCGCGGCGTCGGATCGCGCGCAACGTGCGGGGCATCGGCGTGAACGAGGATGCACGTATCGAAAGCGTTGCGGGCATGATCGTCGACGTCGGCAAGTATCCGTGGGATGTGTTGTGAATCGCGCCGGATGCGGCTGCACGTGATCATCCAGACACTGGTGGCAACACCTGCCGGAATTCTTGCGCCCAATTGATCCGAGCAACCGCGCTATTGCTCCGGCCGACTATTTCGCCGCGCTGGCTCTTGCCCCCTCGTCGTGGACGGATCAGGGCTGGGGTGGGGGTGGCGGGGCTTGCGGGGTGCTCGGATAAGCGTGATCGGCTGAAGCGTCACGGAAATCCTCCGCGCCTGGATCATCGCTGCCGCACCCTCGCCACCCCATCCCCACCCTTCCCCCATCGAGGGGGAAGGGCTTTTTCCGCTTCGCTGGTTGCGTGTTGCGTCACGCCACCAGTTGCCGCGTCGACGCGCGCGATCGTGGGATAGTCACCCATGAGCATCGTGCAGCCGACTGCCGTACCCGCCGGTTCGCTGCTGGCTGACGCAATTTGCGTCGGCGGCTACGCGGACTGTTTCGTCGCCTGCGTGCCGGGCTCGGTGACGCTGTCTGCATTCGTGCAGGCGTTCTACACCACGCCGTTGTTCAAGTGCGAACGCTGGATACTCGGCTGGGCGGTTGCCAGACCCTCGACCGACCTCGGCGCTGCTGCGTTGGCCGCAGGTGAAAGCAACGCGTTCGCCGCTTGGACGGTCGACAAGCGCGGGGCCGATGAGCTGCTGCTGCGCGATTTCACCGGGCGCACGCGTTCGTGGCTGCAGGCGACTGCAAGCGCCGACGGCGACGCAACCGAACTGCGGTTCGGATCGGCGATCGAGCCGCAGATCGATCGCCGCACTGGTCAGGTGCGATTGGGGCGCAGCGTCCGGCTGCTGCTGGGATTCCACACGCGCTATTCGGTGGCGCTGCTCGGTGCTGCAGTCAATCGCCTCGCGCGCAGTTAGCGCGCATGCCGATCACTGACGTGGCTTCGGCTTTTTCCCGCGGCGCTTCGCGACCGCGGGTCTACGCGCGATGGGCACCAGCGCCAGCAGGGCATCGAGCGCCGGCAAAAGGTCGGGCGTGTTGCGCTGCAGCTGCCGCCGTACGCCCGCATCGAAGCGTTCGCGAGCGGTGAGCAGCGCGAGTTTGCGCTCATTGTTGTAGTACAGCGGACACTGCTTGCTCCGGCTGTGGCAGACGAGCTCGGCAAAATGTCCCGCCAACAGACCCACCGTGGTGTTGATCAGGAACTGGTCGGTAGCGGGCGCAGTCGGTGCCAGTTCGAAGCCGTACGTGGAGGTCAATGCCAGCGGCGAATCGGTTCCGGAGGCGTCGGGTCCCCAGCTGTTGAAGATGTTCCAGGTGTCGTCGCCGAACATCGGGCGTGCGCTGATTCCGATCAACAGGTCGAGTCCAAGCTGCAGCGGGACGCCCCGCATGCGTTCGCGCGTCACATCCGCATCCAGGTACGCCAGCGTGCGACCGTCCTGCAGCTTGCGCACGCGACGCGCATCCAGCGGTGCCGCGACGTCGATCAGTTCGAAGTGCACCATCTGCTGTGCGGCATTCATTCGGTCGGCGAGGTCGCGCAGTGCTGGCAGCGCGCGCGATGCGTCCCACAGGCCTACGCGATAGCGCGCCGCCGTGGCGTCGGAGCCCGCGCGCCGACCCGCTGCCGAGGCATCCAGCGCGTCGTCCCACGTCGCGGCACTATCGCCCTCGGCAGTCGCACCGATCAGACGCAGCGCCGGCACTCGCGTGAACAGCACCGGGACCGCCCAGTCGATGCCGACGCCGGCCAGACTGTAGTTGACCGCGATCCGCGACTCGCGCACCGCTTCGGCTACGGTCATGCCCTGCGCCAGACGCGCATACAGCGCGCTTGCGAACGTCACCGCCGCACCGTCGTCGACGGCGAACTGATTGGCGATCACCGCTGGCACGCCGCGCCGCAGAAGGGTAGGGGCCATGCCGCGCAGGAACTGCGCACGGCCGCCGCCGCGCCCGGTTTCGCAGGCGTTGAGGAACACCAGGCGCACGCCGCGGCCGCACAGGATGTCGCCGATATCGTTCTCGTGGATCCGCTGCGAGCGACCTTGGCCGTCGTCGAACACCAGGAAGCTGGCGTGCTGTGCGGGGTCGTAGACGCCGTGACCGATGAAGTGCACCACATCGAACGGCGGGCCCGGCCGGCTCAGTCGCGCATGCAGCGCGCCCGGGGTGGCGCGCGGCAGCGCTTCGATGGCGATCAGGCCGGCCTCGACCAGCGGACGGAAGCCGCGGGCAATCACGCGGCGCTCGTCGTCGATCGACAGCGCGCCGGCATCGATCGGCTGCGCATAGGCCACCAGCATGCGCAGCGGACCGCGATGGGCGGGCAACCGATCGGTGGGGATGGCGCCGATCACATCGCGCAGCAGGTGAATGTCCTGGGTCGCAAGATAGGTGCCGCGCTGTGGATCCAGCGCGAACTCCCACGGCTTCTCGGCCCACAGCGGCACGTTCGAGTTCAGCACCAGATTCAGCCGTCGGTTGCCTTGACCTCCACGCGCCTCGTCGTACAACCGTGCAACCGCACCGGTGAACAGCGATGCGAACAGGGTGTGGCCGAGCTCGTCGAGCTGGCCGGGCGTGAGCGGCGACACGCCCGGCTCGCCCTGGAAATAGCGCTGCAGGATGTTGGTCAGCGCGATGATCCGGCTCCAGCGTTTGCCGGCAGCGACCATGCGCCCGCCGACGTCCTGCTTGGCCGGGTCCTTCTGCCGACCCCAGTCGTAGGGCTCGACCACGCGCGCGCCGCGATAGCTCGCAACCACCATCTTCGGCTTGATCGATTCGCGCTCGGCCTCGCCGAGGACGAGGATATGGAAGGTCTCGTCGGACTCGACCAGCGGAACGTCGATGGCATTCGCGGCACGGCTGCGATCACCCCGGGTCGCATCGTCGATGCCGCGACCGCCTGCGGGCAACTGCGGCGCCGCGCCTGCGCTGCGACGTCCACCGCCGACTCCGAGCACGGCCAACAGGAATTCTCCGGTCCGCTCCTGCGCAAGCACGTTGGTGTGGTGGATCGACGCGGGCTTATCGCGTCCGAACTGCAGAACTTGTTCCTGCGCAAGTTGACCCGCCGGCGCGTCGCCGTCGAACTGCCAGCCGCCATCGGTGGGCACCACCAGGTCGTTGTCGCCATTGAAGTAGCGCTCGATGCCCATGTCGAGCAGACGCGCTGCGAAGTTCGCATCTGCCGTGTAGTGCGCGACCACCGCCGCGCTGCGTGCGGCGTCGCGACTGGCCACGGCGCGCAACTGCCTTACCTGCACTCCGTCGGGCGCCATCGCGGCGAGTCCGGGCAGCGTCCCGGTGATGCCTTGCGCCAGCCAGTTCAATCCATGGCTGATCCACGCAGCCGCCGTGGTGAACGGATTGTCGGGTAGTGCATCGATGAGGTTTGCGAACCAGCCGATGGTGTGGTCGAAGCGCTGCGGATCGGCCAGCGGAGTACCCAGATTCGGGCCTGCCACCAGCGCGAGGTGCTCGACGACGACGGCTCGCTTGCCGCGGGTGTCGGTCAGCGCGCGATCGAGCACCCGTCGCGCGAGCAGGCAGCCGCGCGAGTAGCCGAGCAGGTCCAGGCGCACGCTGGCATCGGGCAACGCGTTCCAAAGCGCATCGAGATTCTCATCGAGGCTTTCGCTGAGCGTGAAATGCTCGAAGCCGAAGATGCGATCGCCATAGCGCTTGCGCGCATTGGCAAGGAATCCGATGTCGGCCAGTTTCCTGAACGACCCGCTGGTATCGGAAAAGGTGCCGTGCAGCAGCAGCAGGATCGGACCGGCAACGGCATCCGCCCTGGTGGGAGCACCCGCTGGCAGCGCGAAGTCCGCCGCGTCGCTGCCAGCGATGCGCACCCAGCCGCGATGCAGACCCGCACCGCGCCAGTGCGCTTGCTCCCATCGCCGCGCCAGTCGCGGCAGCGCAAGGCGCGCCACCGGCGCGAGCAGCTTGAGCACCACGATCCGGAGCACGCGGCCGATGGCTCCGCGGCGCCCCGCTGCGGCAGTCGCTGCCAGACCGTCGGTTGCGATCGAAAAGCTGGTCGTGCGGCGAGCCGCGCGGCTTGGCTTGCCTGCAGTAGCAGTGCCGAACTCGAAGCTGATTGCGCCACTTAAGCGGCGCACCATCAGGCACATCTGTTCGCCGGTTGGCGCGTCGAGATCAAGGGTCAACGGCACCGGCGCAATCGTGCGTGCGGTTCGGCGCACCCGTGCGGCAGGTACGGCCTCGTACTGCCCGACCACCGCGATCGCTCGCCCATCGAGTTGTGCGAGAAACGGATCCGCAGCCGCGCTGCTGCGCCGCTGTTTGGCGCTTGTGGTCACACTGCGCAGGGTCCAGCCGCTGCCTGCGGAAAGCTTCGGGTTCGCCATGCGAGTCGCTCCCTGATCGATTGTGCGCGCGCAGCGCAGCGCTCGCGCAGACTGCCGCTACCGCGCAGTATCGCGCAGGCAGACGGCAACGGCCATTGCAGTCGGCGCCGTGCGATGCAGACGCTTGGCGCCGATTCCGACTAAGCTGGTCCGCCCTCAGCCGTGGAGAGACCGCGTGGCGCAAGGTTTGCCCGAGAAATCAGCATCCGAGTCCGATCAAGCGGCGATCGGCGGCGAGCGCATCCAGCACGACCGGCTGTGGTCGGACGATGGCTGGACCGCGAAGGTGATCAAGAACGAGGACGATGAAGGCTGGGCGGTGGCGATGACGCCCGATGGTCAATCGGAGCCCGCCCTGGTGGGGCCGTGGACGATGGGGCGCGACAAGAAGAATCCCAAGCCATTGGATTCAGCGGCGTTCGCAACCCTGGTCAAGACCGCATCGGAGGTGATCCGGCGGCAGGAGCAGCAGTCGCACGCGGCCCTGCACAAGAGCACCAAAGTGGCCACTGCGGAAGGGCGGATTCGGGTAACGCTCGACATTGTTCCCGACGAAGACCAGCCGTATGCGGAGCTGGCTGCTTTCGACGACAGCGGGGCGGAGTTGGCGCGAGTCCGGGTGGCCGCGAACTACGTGTTCAACCATACGGTGGCCAGTGCGTGGGTTGTTGCGGGGCTTGGACCTGCGCCCGGCCGGCAGCGCTGAACCGACGCGGCCATGCTCGCCGCCCGGCTCTCATGCAACTTTCCGCAGTCGACGGGCGCGTCGATGGCGCGCGATTTGCGCCCATGGTATTCAGTGCGTCGGCGAACGGATAGCTCGACGCGCGCCAGTTAAGCTGACGTTGGCGGCGGGCTGAATCGAGCGCGCGAAGATTCAGGCTCGTTTGCTGGCGGGAACACGACTGGCTTGGCGCAGGCTGTCTTGCGCGACCGACTCGCAGCGCGCGGTCGTTCGTGATCGCCACGGACGCTGCGATCGACCAACGGGGTATCCATGCAGCCGCTCGACATGCAACCGCCGGCCCCGGAGCCGACCAGCGACTGGGGATCGCCGATTCAGGCACGTGCCCTGGTCCTGATGACACTGACGGGCGCCGGTTTGCTTTTGTGCTACGGCATGACTGCACCGTTCATCGCGCCGCTGACCTGGGCGCTCGCGATTGCCGTAATGTCCGAGCCACTGCACCGGAAGATCGAAGCGCGCGTATCGCGCCCGAATCTGGCGGCACTGCTGACGGTGCTGGCGATCATGTGCATCGTGGTAGCACCATCCATACTGCTTGCCAGCCGCCTGCTGGACACGGCCGCGAGCGCGGTGACGATGGTGCGCGAACTGGTCGAGTCCGGCGCCTGGCGCACGCCCCTGGATGCGAATCCGATCACCGCTCCCCTCGGGCGATGGATCGAACTGAACTTCGATCTGATCGGCCTGGTGCAAGCGGCCGGATCCTGGTTGACCGACGCCGCGACGTCGATGCTGCGTGGTTCGGTGCTGCGAGTGGTCGAGTTGCTGCTGACGTTCTATGTGCTGTTCTACTTTTTACGCGATCGGTTGTTCCTGCTGCGTGCACTGCGCCGCATGTTGCCCCTGTCCAGACAGGAGTTGAACACCATCTACACCCAGGTGTTCGACACGGTGCATGCCACGGTGTACGGCACCTTGGTGGTGGCAGTGGTGCAAGGCACGCTCGGCGGCCTGATGTTCTGGTGGCTCGGGCTGCCAGCGCCGATCCTTTGGGGCGTGGTGATGGGAGCGTTGGCGGTGGTTCCGGTACTTGGCGCCTTCGTGGTGTGGGTGCCAGCGGCGCTGTTCCTGCTGCTGGCCGGGCACGAGATTCGCGCGCTGATCCTGGTGTTGTGGGGCGCGATCGTGGTTGGAGGCATCGACAACCTGCTGTATCCGATGCTGGTCGGCAATCGTTTGAAACTGCATACCGTGCTGGCGTTCATATCGATCGTTGGTGGTTTGGCGGTGTTCGGGGCCGCTGGATTGATTCTCGGACCGGTGGTGTTCACCTTGACCCGCGCGCTGTTGCACGTATGGATCGACCGCAATGCGGTGGCCGACGCGCAGTAGTTGCACAGCGCCCGGATCGTGCGCAGGTGCCGCCGTTCCCCGCGCACGGCTGGAACAGTGTGACGAGTGTCACCCGGCCTGATTGACGATAGCGACTGTCCCGAAGCTGCGTGATGTTGGACGCTGCACCCCACGATCCACGCAGGGGAGCAGTCGATGATTCAGATCTCACCACGCAAGCGCCGCCGTTGCGCATTGGGTGCAGCCGCGATGCTTTGCGGTGTGCTGGCAGCATGTTCGCAGCCGGACGCCGGCAGCGCGGCCGTGCCGGACTTGGCGCTGCCCGACACGAGCGCCGGGATTCCGATCGAGACGCGGCAAGTCAGCGGCCTGCTGTATCTGCCTGAAAGCCGCGAACCGCAGCCGGCTGTGCTGGTGATCGGTGGCTCCGAAGGCGGACTGAAAGCCTCCGGACAATTGGCCAAAGGGCTCGCGGACGCCGGTTTCGCAGCGCTGGCAGTTGCCTATTTCGGCCATCCCGGTTTGCCCGAGCAGCTGATCGAGATCCCGCTCGAGCGTTTCGACCACGCGCTGGAATGGCTGCGCGGCGACCCGCGCGTGCGCGGCGACCGCATCGCGATCCTCGGCGCCTCCAAGGGCGCAGAGGCAGCGTTGCTGGTGGCCGCAGCGCACAAGGACATCGCTGCCGTGGTCGTCGGCTCGCCAAGCCACGTGGTGTGGCAGGCCATCGACCAGCAAAGCTGGTCGGACCGCAGTTCATGGTCGCGCGCAGGATCGCCGCTGGCGTGGGTGCCCTACGATCTGCAAGGGCCGATGTGGCCGCTGGCGCAGATGTATTCGCGCAGCCTCCAGGCAAGCCAGGCCGTGGCGCGCGCCGGGATCCCGGTGCATGCGATCACCGCGCCCGTGCTGCTCGTATCCGGCGACGACGATCAGCTGTGGCCATCGTTCGCGATGGGCGAGTCGGTGCTGGCGGCATTGACGGCAGCGGGCAATCCAAACGTGGTCCACCATCACTACGCGGCTGCTGGCCATGCCGCATTCGGCATTCCCTTCGATCCGGCCGAAGTCGATCGAGCGGCCATCGAACAGATCGGCGGCACGCTGGAGGGCAATCTTGCCGCTCGCAGCGACAGCTGGCCAAAGATCATCGCTTTCCTGCACGAAGCCCTGCGCGCGAGTGCCGCCGAAGTCGCGAACACGCGCGCTGCAACCCCGCACGTCCTCGCCACTGGAGCACAACGATGAGCGCCGTCGCGCAGTGGCGCGGCGCCAGCAAGCGCTTCGGCAACGTGCTGGCGCTCGACGCGCTGGACCTGAGCATCGATGCCGGCGAAGTGCTCGCCGTGCTCGGTCCCAACGGCGCGGGCAAGACCACTGCAATCAACCTGCTGCTCGGGCTGATCGCGCCCGATGCAGGCAGTGTCAGCCTGCATGGTGCCGATCCGCGCAGCGCGGTGGCGCGCGAAGGCGTCGGGGCGGTGCTGCAGACGGCGGGACTGCCGGGCAAGCTGAGCATCGCCGAAGTGGTCGGTCTGTTCGCGCGATATCACGCCCGGCCGCGCACGGTGGCCTCGGTGCTCGATCAGGTCGGTCTGGGCGCGTTGTCCGCGCGTCGTCTGGATTCGCTCAGCGGCGGTGAGCGCCGGCGGGTCGAGTTCGCGATCGCCCTGGTCGGCACGCCGCGCCTGCTGGTGCTGGACGAACCCACGGTGGGGGTCGATACCCGCGAGCGTCATGCGCTGATCGAGAACATCGCCGCGCTGCGCGCCGGCGGCTGTGCGGTGCTGCTGACGACCCACTTGCTCGAAGAGGCCGAACGCCTGGCAACCCGGGTCGCGTTGCTGGTGGGCGGGCGACTGCGCGCGGTCGGTGATGTCGCGACCGTCAAGGCGATGGCGCGCGGCAACAGCGGCCGCATTCGCGTCACCAGTGCGATGCCGCCGGAGCGGCTCCAGGAACTTCCGGGCGTGTCGAGTGTGGCGGTCAACGGCACCCAGAGCGTAATCGAAAGCGGCGAGTGCGACAGCTCGCTGCGCGCACTGCTGACCCAGGATGCAACCGCGCGCGACATCGAGGTGATCCGCGGCAGCCTCGAATCGGCGTACCTCGAACTGACGGCCGGGAGCCAGGCATGAGCACGTCGAGAGCGGTGGCCGGGATGCTGGCGGCAGAGATCATCGCCGAGAGTCGGCGCCTGTTGCGCGATCCGATGTTCGTCGCGCCATCGGTCGGTTTTCCGGCCGCGTTCTATATCCTCTTCAGCCTCGTATTGCCGATGGGGCCGCGCAACCCGGAGGCGATGCGCGTGCTGTTCGTCAACTACGCGGCCTTCGGCGTGGTCGGGGCGATGCTGTTCGGCTGCGCGATCATGCTGGCCAACGATCGCGACCTGGGTGTGCTCAAGCTCAAGCGCACCACCGCGCTGCCGATGCCGGTTTTTTTCGGTGGCAAGCTGGTCGCGGCGCTGATCCTGGCCGCACTGGTGTATCTGGTGATGATCGGACTGGCCGCTGGCGTGGTGGGCGTGCGCATGCCCTCTGGCGCCTGGCTTTCGATCAGTGCGGCGATGCTGGCAGGCGCCTTGTGCTTTGGCGCGGTCGGGCTGGCCATCGGCGCCTGGTTTCGCACCAATGCGGCGCCCGGCGTGGTCAACCTGGTATTCCTGCCAATGGCGGCACTCGGCGGACTGTGGTTTCCGTTGAGCATGATGCCGCCATTCGTGCGCACACTGGCGCACGGCCTGCCGACCTTCCATTTCGGCGAGCTCGCGCGCGCAGCGGCAGGCGCTGCCACTCAGGCGCCATGGCTGTCGGTGGCGGCGCTGGCGCTGATCGGCGGGTTGGCCGCGCTGCTATCGTTGCTGGGACTGCGGCGCAAACCGTTCTGAGTGGAAGCAAGTTGCGCCGCGCAGCAGGCAAACCGGCAACCGGGGGGTGCGTGTCAGCCGATGGCGCATGGAATCTGCGCTGTGCTGGAATTGCTCACAGGCTCATTGAGCCGCCGCTGGCAGCACCTGGATCAGGACCGCAAAGTAGTGGCAAATGCTGCCGCCGAGCACGAACCCGTGCCACACGCCGTGCGCATACGGCATCCGGTGATTGAGGTAGAACCAGGTGCCTGCGCTGTAGGACACGCCGCCGGCGAGCAGCCAGAACATGGTCCAGTTCGACACCGCCTCCGACAACGGTACGGCGAACGCCACCACCAGCCAGCCCATGGCCAGGTAAATCGCGGTCGAGGCGCGCTTGAAGCGGCCGGTGTAGTACAGCTTGAAGATCACGCCGATCGCTGCGAGCACCCAGACCGTGGCGAACATACCCCAGCCCCAGCCGTTGCGCAGGCTGATCAGGCTGAACGGCGTGTAGGTGCCCGCGATGAGGATGAAGATCGCGCAGTGGTCGAGCACCTTCAGGCGCGCCTTGCTGACCTCGTCGCGCGCCACGTGATACAGGGTCGAGGCCGAGTACAGGAGCACCAGCGCGAACACGAACACCGTGGCGCCCACGATCCGCCGCAGATCGCCCGACAGCAGCGCCAATGCGATCAGGCCGCCTCCACCAGCAAGGCTTGCGGCGATGCCGACGCCGTGGGTCAGCGCGTTGACCAGTTCTTCGTGGTGGTGGTCTCGCTCGCTCATCAACTGGCGCAGTCTGCGTTTTCGCTATGCGCATGGGTGGTGGACTTCACGGGAATGTGCGAATGCCAAAGTCGCAAAACGTGCTGGCGCTGCACCCTCGCGCACTATGCCAGCAGCGAGCGGTCGCGCATATGGCAAACCAGCCGGAGGGCGGGCAACAAAACATGAACCAACGGCAGGCTATGCTAGGCCGGTCGCGGCACGCAGCCGCACGCACTCGCCAAGGAACCAGCATGCCGCATGTCCACGCACCGGGTTTGGTGCTGCAGTTCGACCCGCAGACCCTGATCGCGCAGGCGTGCACCTTCACCGGTGCGCAGGAGGTCGAACTGTCGGCCCAGCAGTACTACGTGTGCATCGACGCCAACCCCAAGGACGCGCTGTGGGTGCCGCTGTTCGCAGGACCCGGACCGGCTCGCAAGGGCATCGCGGCCACCGCGAAAACCGGCAACGGGCGCTGGACCAAGAGCTCGTCGTTCTACGACACCACGCTGCTGTGCCGGATCCCGCACAAGGCCGCACAGCGCGCGGCGGAAAAAGCCTACGACAACTCCACCCCGAAGGCGCCGAACAAGCTGGCGAGCGCGCAACTTCCGCCGCGCGGCGAATTCCCGGACGACAGCGCGTTCGGCCCGATGGCGGGCAAGGTGTCGACGCGCTGACTGTTTCGGAGGTTCCCAGGCGGCCCGCGCCGGCTGCGCGATTCTCGCGCCTGCGCACCGGTGTGTCATCGAGGGGCGGTTTTACTTGAAGGTAAGGGGCGCACAGCTGGTGCGCATCTGCCACACAGGACCACCGCCATGGGCACCGCCGCAATCTCGGAACGCACTGAAGTCACCATCCGGGTGACCGGCAACCGGGCCACGATCAGTGCCCCGCGCGACTATCTGTACGACTTGAAGAAGTTCAGCCAGCTGCAGGAACTGGTGCTGGGCAAGCTCGGCCACCAGGCCTGCTACTCTGGCTTCGACCTGCGCTGGAGGCAGTTCGACCGGCAGATCCTGACGCGCTGAGCGACCCGCGCGCGCCGACGCCTTCCGCGCGCCATGGAGCGCGGAAGCGAACGGCGGGCGAAGTCGATCCTGCCGATGACACACAGCACGCATGGCGCCAGCTGGCGCGACCTGCCCGAAATGGGCGTAGGCCTGGTCTACATGGCCGGGCTCGGGCCGGCGATCGCCGAAGCATCCGATGCACTCGACTTCATCGAAGTCGAGCCGCAGCAGCATTGGCTGCGCAGAACGCGCGGCAGGCGCGAGTTGCGACTCGACTACGCAGCCTTCGAGATCATTCGCCAGTTGCGCAAGCCATGCCTGATCCACAGCGTGGGCTGCCCGATCGGCGGCACCTTCAACCTGCTCGATCAACAGGCGGCGATGTTGCGCGAGTCGGTGGCCGCGCTCGATCCGCCGTGGGTCAGCGAGCACCTGAGCTTCACCCAGTTCCAGCACGCCGGTGCCCAGCATCATGCCTCGTTCCTGTTGCCGCCGTTGCCGTGCGCGGCGTCGGTGGCGAGTGCCGTGCGCGCAATAGCGGCGCTGCGCGGGGTGGTATCGCGGCCGGTGGCGTTCGAAACCGGGGTCAACTACCTGCGCGCCCAGCCTGGCGAATGGACCGATGGGCGCTTCGTTCGCGAGGTCGCCGAGCAGGCCGACTGCGCGATCGTGCTCGACCTGCACAACGCGTGGGCCAATGCCCGCAATGGGCGCCAGCCGCTGGATGCATTCCTGGATGAGTTGCCGCTGGAGCGGGTGGTCGAGATGCATCTGGCCGGCGGCGAGTTGCTGGACGGCTACTGGCTGGATGCGCACTCGGGGTTGACCCCGCCGGAATTGATGCGCTTGGCGATCGAACTGGTGCCGCGTTTGCCGCGCCTGCGTGCGATCACCTTCGAGATGATGGACGAGGCGATGGCCTCCGGTGCCTGCGATCCGGCGCGGTTGCACGCGCACCTGATCGACCTGCAGTGCCTGTGGAGCACGCGGGGGAGTTGGGTTTCAAGCCAGTTCGACCATGTCCACGACGAGCCTGCCGCGAGCAGCACGTGGTCGCGATTGCCGACACCCGAGGCGTGGGAAGACACGCTGGGCGCGCTGGTGATCGGCATCGACGAGCCGATCGCCGCTACCCAGGATCCTGCACTGACCCGCCGCCTGCTCGCCGACCCGGGTCTTGCGATCCTGCGCACCCTGATCGAGGCAGTGCGCGCCGGCAGCATGGTCGATGTCCTGCGCCTGAGCACGCGCCTGCTGGTGCTCGCCCGCGGGCGCGAGTTCCTGGCCGAGTGTTTCGCCGGATTCTGGCGCGGGTCGAGTCCGCAGCCGATCGCTACCGACGAGGCGATCCGCTTCTGCGAGTACCTGCTGGCGCGGCACATCGAGGTGCCGGGTCTGGACGACATCCTGCGCCTGGAGATGGCGACCTGCCGCGCGGTTGGCGACGGCATCCCGGTGGAGGTTGTGCTCGACCGCGACCCGGCGCCACTGATCGCGGCCATCGAGCGCGGCGAGCTGCCGCGGTCGCTGGCGGTGCGATCGGCAGTCGCATAGGCTGCTGCAAAGCCGGTCAGGGGCGGCGGGCGAGATGTCGTGCAGCTACGAGCATCGGTCCTGAAAATGGGCTAGCCTTCGCGCAGTCACCACGCGAGGATAAGACCATGAGCAAGGGTCGCGACCAGAAGAAAGACGTCAAGAAGAAGGCCAGCAAGACGCCCAAGGAAAAGAAGGCCGAGAAGTCCGCCAAGAAGCACAGCAAGTCCTTCGCGCCGACCTGAGCGGCCATTGGTCTGTGCTGGCGTGTGCGCAGGCATCGGCAGTGCACGGGTGATCCGATCGCGCCCGCGGTGGGCCGCCCAACGGGAATCGCCGGCGCCGGTCCGGCATCCCGAAGTGACAGGACGCGGGTCCGTTGATTGCCGGCCGCATTGCCCGCGCCACACGGTGAATTCGCAAAGCTGCGGCGCTCAGGCGACAATACGCGCTCGTCGCCCAACCACAGGGCTGCGGTAGCGCCGCCGTCCGACGGCCCGCCCGCTGTCCGCCCACCATCGATCGAGGTTTGCCATGGGCAGAGGCCCAAGCATTGAAGGCCGCAAGAATGCCGAAGACGGCAAGCGCGCCAAGGTCTTCACCAAGCTGATCCGCGAGATTACCGTGGCCGCGCGGCATGGCGCCGATCCAGCCGCCAATGCGCGCCTGCGCACGGCCATCGACAAGGCCCTGTCGGCCAACATGTCGAAGGACACCGTCGAGCGCGCGGTCAAGCGCGGCGCCGGCGCGGATGGCGCGGACAACATGCAGGAACTGCGCTACGAGGGCTACGGCCCCTCCGGCGTGGCGCTGATCATCGACTGCATGACCGACAACCCGCAGCGCACGGTCTCCGACGTGCGTCACGCGCTGAGCAAGCATGGCGGCAACCTCGGCACCGCCGGCTCGGTCGCCTTCCAGTTCTCGCGGGTCGGCGAACTGGTGATCGGCACCAGCAGCGCGGATGCCGAATCGAAGGTCTTCGATGCAGCGCTCGAGGCCGGTGCCGACGATGTGCAGTCCGCCAACGGCGAGAGCATCGTGCTGTGCGCCGCCGACCAGGTCGAGGCGATCAAGCTCGCGTTGACGGCCGCCGGACTGCCGCCCGCGCGCGCCGACATCGTGATGCGCGCGGCCAATCGGGTGAGCGTCGAGGGCGAGGTCGCCGAGACCCTGGTCGATATGCTCGACTGGCTGGAGGAACTCGACGACGTGCAAGAGGTCTGGCACAACGCGATCCTGCCGGAATCCTGAGTCCGATTCCGCACAGCAACCGAACCGCAATGCCCGGCTATCGCACCGCGATCGAAAGCGTCGAGGTCGATGGCTTCGTCTGGCAGATCGAACGCCTGAGCGATCGCCAGCAGTTCGCCGACGTCGACGGCGCATCGGAACGCGCGGGCATTTCCTCGGCAACCTGGAGCATCTTCGGACAGCTGTGGCACTCAGGCTGGGCGCTGGCGCAGCTGGTGGCCACGGTCCCGATCGCAGGTTCGAGGATCCTCGAATTGGGCTGCGGGTTGGCGCTGTCGAGTCTGGTGCTTGCCCGCCGCGGTGCGCGGATCACGGCCAGCGACCACCACCCGCTGGCGCCGGTTTTCCTCGCGGCCAACGCACGGCGAAACGGCGTAACCGCTCCGCTCTTCGTCGACCTGCAGTGGGCGGACCCCGCGCCTGCGGCGGGGCGTTTCGATCTGATCATCGCCAGCGACGTGATGTACGAGCGCGGCCATGCCGAGTTGCTCGCCGGCGCGATCGAGCGGCTCGCACAACCGCACGCGCAGGTCATCGTCACCGACCCGGGGCGAGGTCAGATCGGTCGTCTCGGTCGGCTGCTCACTGCACAAGGTTTCGCGGGCAGCATCGCGCCGATCGCACTGGGCCCCACGCTGGAAGCGCCATCTGGCGGCAGGATGTTGCGCTACGCGCGCTGAAGTCAACCTGTTGCAGTGCCGATATTCTCCGTGGTGCTTCACGCAATCTCCTCGATGCGATCAGCACCCAAGCCCCGCAGCCTGCGGCGGCACGACGCAACAGCCAGTCTCGCACAGCCGCAAAAACCCTTCCCCCTTGATGGGTAAGGCGGGACATTCCGCGGACCAGTCGCAGACCGCCGAACGCCCGCGCGAATAGCGCGGGCCGGATAGCGGGTTGGGATGGGGGTGGCGAGGTTGCGTTGGCAATGGTTCAAGCCCAGAGGATTTCCTTGGCGCTTCACGCGATCACGCGTATCCGATCACCACGCACGCCTCGCCACCCTCGCCCCAGTCCTCCCGCGTCCTGAGGGAGGCAGCAAGAGCGCGCGCGTCGAAGTTCTCCAGTGACCCCTACCGCCTGCAGCGACCCATGCAAGACGATTTGGAACGGCGTACGATCGCGGGCAGTTGGCCGACAGGGAGTCCGCAGATGCCTTACTACTACCCGCTGCTCAGTCAGTCGATCCGCGATCGCAAGCCGGTGATTGCCGGGCTGCGCCGCTTGCGGGCCGGGTTTCGCCAGCCGCTGCATCCGGATGCGGTGGCTTCGATCCCCCCGCGCGACCTGCGCGATACGCTGCTGATCGCGACCTGGAACATCCGCGAGTTCGATTCCGGCAAAGGCGGCCAGCGGCTGCAGGAGTCGATCTACTACATCGCCGAGATCATCGACCAGTTCGATCTGGTCGCCGTGCAGGAGGTGCGCGAAGACCTCGATGCGCTGCGTCGCTTGATGGACGCGCTGGGCAAACACTGGCAGTTCATCTGCACCGACACCACGCTGGGTCGCCAGGGCAATGGCGAGCGGATGGCGTTCCTGTACGACAGCCGCAAGGTCAAGTTCACCGGTCTGGCTGGCGAGCTGGTGATCCCGGGCGACTTCAAGACCCTGCAGTTCGCGCGCACGCCCTTCATCACCAGCTGGCAAGCCGGCTGGGCGAAGTTTTCCTTGTGCACCGTGCATATCCTGTACGGCACTTCGAAGCCGGACGACCCGCGCCGGGTAAAGGAGATCGCCACCCTGGCCGATCTGCTCGGCAAGCGCACCCGCGAACGCAACGTCGACCGCGGGGGCCTGCGGGTCAAGGTCAAGGGCGAGAACCTCATCCTGCTCGGCGATTTCAATATCTTCTCGCGCAGCGACGCGACGATGAAGGCGCTGACCCGTGGCGGCACTTTCAGCGTGCCCGAAGCGCTGCAGAAGCTACCGGGCTCGAACGTGGCCAAGAACAAGCTATACGACCAGATCGCCTGTGGCGCCTACAAATTTCGCTTCGAGCCGACCGACCGCGCGGGCATTTTCGATTTCTTCGACTATGTGTTCCGCGAGCTCGACGCGCCGCGCTTCGACACGCAGCGTGGCAAGTCGGCATTCCGCCAGTGGCGCACCCACCAGATGTCCGACCATCTGGTGATGTGGCAGCAGTTCCGCATCGACTTCGCCGACGAGTATCTGGACTCGCTCGAAGTGCAGCCCAAGCCTGACTGATCGCTCAGAACCCGCTCTGGCCGAGCGGATGCACGGTTGTCTCGTCGATCAGCATGTTGCCAGGCTGTGACACCAGGGCTTCGATCAATGCAGCAAGTTGAGCTGGCTGCAGGCTGCCATGCGGATCGCGGGTGCCTTCGGTGGCGCCACCGAAATCGGTATCGATGATGCCGGGATTGACCAGCGTGACCTTGATCCCGTGCGGCCGCAACTCGCGCAACAGCGAGTGGCTGAAACCCAGCAGTCCGTGCTTTGTCGCCGCATAGGCGGCCATGTTGGCCAGCGGTCGGCGCGCCAGGTCCGAGCCGATATTGACGATGTGGCCCGCGCCCCGCGCGCGCAGGAACGGCAGCACGACGTGGCAAACCTGCATGCAGGCCGAAAGATTCACCTGCACGATGCGCAGCAACTCGTCCTCGGTGTGGGCCTCGAAGGCCTTGTACTCGCCGATCCCGGCATTGTTGATCACACCGTCCACGCCACCGGCGGCCTCGATCGCTGCCAGCAGTTTGTGGCGGATCTGTGCGGCATCCGCAAGGTCGAGCACCACCGGCGTGATCCGGCCGGGATTCGGGTTGCGGGCGAGCAGCTCAAGACGCTGCGCGTCGCGCGCACA
>JBBSDI010000026.1:0-19073 GCA_038249585.1 Lysobacterales bacterium
CTTTCTCTTCGCCGCTCCAGTCGCGCGTCACTGCGAACTGTGTGCGGCTGCCGCCGGACGGGTTGTTCCAACAGTCGGTGTGGTCGTAATCGATCCGCGCGGTGCTGCCGCTGGCCATGAGCGTGCGTTCGCCAGCGCTCGTCGCACGGCGGGCTTGGCAGTGTGCCTGCCGTACAATTGCGGTTACCCTGATCATGACCATTCGACGCAGGGGCCAGACGATGCACCTCTCCAGCCGCGTCTCGGCGCTACTGGCAGCATTCCTGTTGAGCGCGGCGCCGGCGCAGGCGGCGGAAACGCCAGTCGTCTCGACTGCGGCGCAGGCCGCGCCAGAGCGTGCGGTCGGATGGGCGCCACCGGCGCATCCGGGCGGGATCGGCCTGGTGCTCGGCGGCGGGGGCGCGCGCGGCGCGGCGCATATCGGCGTGATTCGCGTGCTCGAGCGCGAACGCATCCCGATCGCCTACGTCACCGGCACGTCGATGGGCGCGATCGTCGGCAGCCTCTACGCCGCGGGCTACTCGCCCGACGAGATGGAAGCGATCATCGGCGCGATCGACTGGTCGGACATGCTCGACGACGATCCTGCGCGTCCCGACCTGCCGATGCGGCGCAAGGATGAGACCCTGCGCTATCTGCTCGGCTTCAAGCTCGGCGTGCGCGATGGCCAGATCCAGTTGCCGCGCGGCGCGATTCAGGGCCAGAAGCTCCTCCTCCTGCTGCGCCGCCTGCTGCTGTCGACCTGGGAGGTGCCGGACTTCGACCACCTGCCGATCCCGTTTCGCTGCGTGGGCACCGATATCGTCAATGGCGAGACTGTGGTGTTCCGCGAGGGCGACCTCGCGGTCGCGGTGCGGGCCAGCATGTCGGTGCCTGCAGCCTTCGCGCCGATCCGCGTCGACGGCCGCCTGCTGGTCGATGGCGGCCTGGTCAACAACGTGCCGATCGACGTGGTCAAGACCATGGGTGCGACGCGGGTCATCGCGGTCGACGTCGGCTCGCCGGCCCTGACCGACGAGCAGCTGCGTTCGCCGTTCGCGATCACCCTGCAGATGATCACCTTGGTGACCCGGCGTCTGACCAACGAGATCCTCGCCAAATTGGGGCCCGAGGACATCCTGATCCGTCCGCAACTGGGCAACATCGGCAGCGGCGCCTTCGACCGCTCGGCCGAGGCCATCCCGCTGGGCCAGCAGGGTGCCGAGGCGATGGTCGAGCAGTTGCGCAAGTACAGCGTCGGCGAGGCCGAGTACGCGGCCTGGCAGCAAAGTATCCGCCGCCGCGACTTCGATCCGCCGCTGGTCGAATTCGTCGACACCGTGACCAAGCGCAGCACCAGCGCCACGTTCGTCGACCGGCTGGTCGCCGCCAACTCCGGTGCCGTGCTCGACGTCGATCAGATCGAGCGCGACATCAGCGAGGCCCATGGCGCAGGCCAGTTCGAGCGCATCTCCTGGCAACTGGTGCGCGACGAGCAGGGTCGCACCGGAATCGAGGTGCTGCCGGTGGACAAGGGCTGGGGGCCGGGCTTCCTGACCTTCGGTCTGCAGTTGAGCGACGACTTCAACGGACGCAACAGCTACCAGATCAACACCGAGTTCACCCAGACGGGCCTGAACCGCTACGGCCTGGATTGGCGCACGCTGATCAGCATCGGGCGCGTCACCGCGCTGCGCACGGAGCTGTACCAGCCGATGGGCAAGCTCGGCCAGTTCTACGCCCTGCCGTACTTCGACCATCGCGCGGTCCAGCAGTCGCTGACGATCGACTCGCAGGCGCTGGCCGAATACCGGATCAAGCGCACGCGCGGGGGTGTCGAGGTCGGTTGGGGTCCCAACCAGAACCACCGGATCGGAATCGGCGCGTTCTACGGCCGCGACTCGAGCGAGTTGCAGATCGGTGCCCCAGAACTGATCAGCGAGATCTCCGACGATGTCGGCGCCCTCACGCTGCGCTACACCTACGATACCCTCGATGATGCCAACTTCCCCGGCGCGGGCGCGCGCGTCGACGTGGTGGCGGAAGACTTCCTCGACGCGCTGGGCAGTGACAACGAAGCACAGGTCCTGCGCTTCAACGCCGATAAAGCGTTTTCGTTCGGGCGCAATCGCGTGCTGGTGGGTGCGCGCGGCACGACCTTGTCGAGCGACGATCTGTTCCTCGCCTCGGCGGGCTTCCTCGGCGGATTCCTCAATCTTTCCGGCCTGACGGAGCGCGAAATCTTCGGGCCGCACGCGCTGCTGGGCCGCAGCGTCTACTATCGCGGCCTGACCAACGACCAATCGCTGTTCAGCGTGCCGGCCTACATCGGCGCCAGCATCGAGGCGGGCAACGTGTTCGAATCGCGTAGCGACATCGAGGTCGACAACCTCATTTTCGCCGGCACCGTGTTCGTGGGCGTCGATACTTTCTTCGGCCCGATCTTCCTGGGCTATGGCCGCGCCGACAACGGCAACGACTCGGTCTACCTGACCTTCGGTTCGCTGCTTCGACCGCAGCTCTGAGCGCGCAGCCCGCGCGTCAGCGGCAGTAGGTTTCCAGGCGCTCGCGCAGATCGCGATACTGGCCGTCGAGGCTCGCGCGGGTGTCCCGGAACGCGATCCTGCGCGCCGCGCCTACGCGATCGATCTCGCCGCGCCAGTAAGCGCACGACTCGCCGCGGCCCATCGCCATGCACTGGTCCTGCATCCAGGTGTATCCCGTGCCCATCGCGACCGGCCAGCCGCTGCGGGCCTGAAGACGCGGGCCGCCGGGCGTGGGCACAGGCTTGGGGCTCCCCACGCGCTGCGGATTCGGCGGCGGCGCGCCCACCCTGCCCTTGATGCTCGGCCAGCGGTCGAGCGTCCACAGCGGCACGTAACGTCCGGGCGGGTTCGGGTTGCTGCTCGCGTAGTGCCTGCCGTCGGCCGACTGGCATCGATAGAGCGCTGGTGGTGTTGGCGGCTCGAAGACTGTCGCGGGCGCGGCCGGAGTGGGTGCAGGATGCGGCAGCGCGTAGGACCCGGACTCGGGTACGAGGCCGCGCATTGGAGTGCTCGGCGGCAGCGGCAGCGTGGTGCTGTCGGCCGGGCAGCGCCGGTCCTGGAATGCGATCGAGCCGTCGGCCGACTCGCACTTGTACAGCGCCTGCGCGCGCGCGGGCAGCGCGCTACACGCCAGCACGAGCATGAGCGTGCTGGCCATGCCCGTCTGCCGCAGACCGCTGTCCATGCCCCTGGTGTATGCCAGCGGTGCAAGCGCGGCCCAGCCTCCACTACCCTTGCTGCCGGAGCACGGGGAGGACGGTGAGATGCGGATAGTGTGGCGGTGGTCGTTGCGCGCGGTGTGCTCGCTGCTGCTGGTGCTGGCCACGATCATGCTGGTGCAGGCTTTCCGCGCGCGTGGCCTGCCGCCATTGCAGGCCTGGCATCGCGAGGCGCCGCAACTGGAGCTCACCGCCGAGGAAATGGGGCAGCGCGGTTTCGATTTTGCGCGCTACCTCGCGCGCGAGGACGAGGTGATCCACGAGAGCCGCACGCGGGTGACCGAGGCCCTCACACCGGAGGACGGCCTGCCGGGGATGCGCTACGCGCCATCGAGCCCGAACAATCCGGCGCGCTTCGAGACCGACTGGAATCGCAGTTTCGAACGCCGGCCGGCCAAGGTGCGCGGCGGCGCCCTGCTGGTGCACGGGATGACCGACGCGCCCTACAGCATGCGGCCGCTGGCCGCGCTGCTCGAGCGCGAGGGCTGGTACGTGCTGGCGGTGCGCATGCCCGGCCACGGCACCGTGCCGGCCGCGCTGGTGACCGCGCAATGGGAGGATTGGCTCGCGGCCGTCGCGGTGGCCGCGCGCCACGTGCGCGTGCAGATCGGCGCCGACGCACCGCTGCTGATGGCCGGCTATTCGAATGGCGGCGCGCTGGTGCTGGAGCACCAGCTCGACGCGATTGCAGATGATGACATGCCGCGCGCAGACCGCATCGTGCTGGTCTCGCCCATGATCGGCATCGCGCGCGGGTCCGGGCTGGCGCACGTGAGCGGCCTGCTGTCGTTCATCCCGTACTTCGAGCAGTCGGCGTGGCTCGACATCCAGCCGGAGTTCAATCCGTTCAAGTACAACTCGTTCCCGTTCAACGCGGGTGTGCAGTCGGTTCGCCTGACCCGCGAAATCCAGGACGACCTCGACCGCCATGCGCGCGCAGGCACGCTGTCGAAGCTGCCGCCGGTGCTGACCTTCCAGTCCGTGCTCGACGATACGGTGCAAAGCGCAGCGGTGATCGCCCGGCTGTATGACCAGCTGCCGGCCAACGGCAGCGAGCTGGTGTTGTTCGACATCAATCGCGCCGGCACGTTGCTGCCCCTGTTCAGCCGCACCGCGCTCGGATTCCGCGACACCCTGGGTCGCGCAACCGACGTGCGTCGTTGGGGCCTCACGGTGGTCCTCAACACGCGGCCGGATACCCTCGGCGTCAGCGAATGGCGGGTTGCGGCGGGGACCACGCAAGCGACGCGCCGCGAGCTCGGCCTTGAGTTCCCGCGCGAGGTCTATTCGCTCTCGCACGTCGCGCTGCCATTCCCGCTCGATGATCCGCTCTACGGGCTGGACCCGGACGAGGGCGAGGATTTCGGCATCCGGCTGGGGCGTCTTGCGCTGCGCGGCGAGCGCCGCGCGCTGGTCGTGCCGGTCGACCAGTTCGCCCGCCTGGGCTGCAATCCGTTCTTCCCCTATCTGGCCGAGCGCACCCGCGAGTGGTCGGCGGCCGCGCTGCAGCAGCGACCCGACTAGCTGTTGCGATTCGACAGGTTGCTGATCCGGCTTTGGTGTAGGAAGTTTAAGTTGTCCAGACTTCAGAACCCGCATCAAGAAGTCGGATGAACAGTCATGCATGTGTCCGATTGACTTTGTTGATCAATCCCGCGCCGCCGATTGCCAACCACACATCCGCGCCACTGCCGAATTGGCTGAACTACCCGGGCAAAGGCATCGAGATACAGATGCGCTTTTCGCACCGCTTCCCGGCCGGCGCGGCCGCGGCGCAGGCCCAGTGCAACGACATGTTGAACGGCAAGTGGACTGCAGGCTAGTGCGGTTGGCCACCCCGTGAGCGAGGTGGGCTGGCCTCGCAGGCCCGCAACCGGCAGGCGACGGCCGCTACCCCTCGTTCGTCCCTGCCTGGACCTTCAAAGCTGCGATCTGATCGGCCACACCACCGCTTCGCTGAGCTTCTCGTACCAGGGTCGGGCCAGCCACTGTTCGTGGGTGAAGGGCTGGGCCTGCTGCAGGTCGAGTTCGAAGATGGCGGTCATGCGGGCGGCGAAGTCGCGGTCGTAGACGTTCAGGCTGGCCTCGTCGTTGAGCTGGAAGCTGCGCATGTCGAAATTGGTCGAGCCCACCGACACCAGCAGGCCATCGGCGATCAGCGACTTCACGTGCATCATCGTCGGCTGGTAGACATGGATTTCCGCGCCGCCCTGCAGCAGGTCGCCCCAGATCGCGCGCGACGACGCCTTCACCAGCTCCGAATCGATGTGGTCGCCGGGAACCAGCACGCGCACACGCACGCCGCGCTCGAGCGCCATGCGCATCGCGCGCACGACCAGTTCGTCGGGCACGAAGTACGAGGCGTGCATGTCCAGCGTCTTGCGCGTGGCGGCGATGGCCATCAGGTACATCAGGTGCATGCTTTCGCTGCCGCCGCTGGGCGAGCTCATGAAAAGGTGCGCGTCCATGTCGCCCGCCGGCGCCAGGGGCGGGAAGTATTCCCCGCCGTTGAGCACGCGACCCGTGGTCTTGATCCAGTTGTCGATGAAGGCGGCCTGCATCTGCGCGACCACCGGGCCCTGTACGCGGAAGTGCATGTCGCGCCAGTGGTCGGGGTCCTGCGCGCGGCCGCTCCACAGGTCGGCGATGCCGACGCCGCCGGTGAAGCCCAGGCGACCATCCACCACCAGCAGCTTGCGGTGCGTGCGCTTGTTGATCCGCGACAGGTTGTACCAGGCCAGCGGCCGGTAGAGCTGCACGCGCACGTCGCCGGCCTTCATTTCCTCCAACAGCGCGGGCTCCATCTTCAGGCCACCGACCCAGTCGATCACCACGTTGACCTTGACGCCGGCCCGCGCACGCTCGATCAACGCCTCGGAAAACTCCCGGCCGATGTCGCCCGACCAATAGATGTACGTCTCGAAGTTGATGGTCTTCGTTGCGCTGCGGATGGCGTCGAGCATGGCGGGGAAGATCTCGTCGCCGTTGTCGAGCGCTTCGACCCGGTTGCCGCTGGTGATGCCCGGGCCGAGCAGCACGCCGATCTCCCGGCGGAACTGCACGTCGTTGACGGCGTAGTCGTGCTCGATGCTGCGCTCGAGCGTCTTGTCCGAACGTATGAAGTTGAACGAGAACAGCACCAACACCACCGTGGCCAGGACGGTGGCGGCGAGTATCCAGCAGGCCTTCTTACGACTGATCCGCATGATGGGCCGGGTGACCAGTGGAAGACGGACGTCGAGTCTGCCATGCCAAGGGGAGGACAAACAGCGCGCGCCACGCCGCTGGCGACCTTCCCGCGAGTCGCATCCGATAGTTTCGATCGGCCGCCACTTCGTCGTTCCCGCCAGGATGGCCAGGCGACCCACGCGGCGGCGGCGGTGGCGCCGTTGCGGCATGGCCGGGGCCTTGCTCGGGCAGATGCCGTCGCTGGAAGCTTGCGTGCGCGGCCCAACCGCGCCCGCGCCTCTGCCATTCGTGCCATTCGGGACGGAGGGAGTTATGTGGTGTTCGGCACCGCGATGGGCGCGGTGCAGTCGCTGGTGCCAGGCGTGTGTGTGGCGATCACCGGCCGGACCGAGGCCCTTTTGAAAGTGCGCAAGCCCGTCGCCGCCAAGCGCATCGAATCCGCTGGGGGAAGCGCCCTCGGTGCGCGCCGGCAGGTGCCGGTTGCGCTGCCGAGGGCGCAAGCGGAATTCACTCAGCGCACCCGGAAGTACGCCGCAGCGGATCCGACGTAGCTGCTTTTGCGCACCCGGTTGTGGTGCGCGTGCAGCGTGGCTTCTGCGGCGCGCGACACTTCCCAGTCGCGGCGGCTGTAGCAAAAGCCAGCGACTTCGGCGCCGCGCAGCGTCGCTTCCAGCAACCGCAGCCGGCAGAAGTCGAGGTAGCAGAGCACCTCGGCGCGCACCTGCGGCCAAACCGCCTCGATCACCATGGCATCATCCAATCGACCCACCTGGGGCACACAGTCGGGGATCAGGCCGTCGTTGGCCTGGACGTAGGCCAGCGCGTCGCGCGCGGGTTGCCTGGCGCCATCGGCCAGCACCCACTGGCGGTCGGACAGCATCCGCGCCAGCGCGTCGGCATGCTCCATGCGCAGTGCGATGCAGGGCGGCAGGGGGTCCGCGGTCGGCTGGCCCTGCAGGATGCGCGCAGCCGTGGCCATCTGGTCACGATCCACCGCCTGCGGGTGGCCCAGTCTGGCCAGCACGCGGTTGAAGCGGGCCATGCCGGGGATGCTCAGCTTCACTTCGCCGATGTGGAGGCGGCGGCCGGGGCCTGGGCGGGACGGCTGGGTCAGGATGGCTGGCAGGGAAACGAAGGTTTCTGCATTTGCGTACATGAATGTTCTCCGGGTTGGGTGTAACGTTCGCGCCGTAGATTCGACGCACGCCCAGAGTCCGCTTTGGGTGGTCGGGAGTCATGACCAAATGCCGCGGTTGCGGATTGGCTTCCCGGTGAGTTGCGAGGTTTTCGTGAGGGATTGACCATGGCGACCGCTTCGGCAGCGTCCCCAGGGCCCGAGCGCTACCGCTTTGGTCCCCTTTGGCTGGACGCCACTGCGCACACCCTGAGCCGCGATGGCCTGCCCATGGCGCTGGAGCCCAAGGCGTTTGCGGTGCTGCTGGAACTGCTGCGCCGCCCCGGTGAGCTGGTGGGCCGCGAGCAGCTGCTCGACGCGGTGTGGGGCCACCGCCACGTCACTCCCGGGGTGCTCACGCGCGCCATCGCGCAGCTGCGAACCGCGCTGCAGGACGATCCCCACCATCCGCTCTACATCCAGACCCAGCATGCCTTGGGCTACCGGTTCATCGGCACCCTCGAGCCCGAGCCGGTGGCAGATGCAGCATTGGAGACATCGGCAGCGCCAGCGCCGGATCCCTCCCAGCCCCCCGTCCGGCAAAAACCATCCGCGCCTTTACCCGGCTACGAACGCCGCCAGTCCGCCGGTTCCATGAGCGGGCGGACAAGCATCCTGCTGGGGCTGGCCGTGGTGGCGCTGGCATGGCTGGGCTTTAGCAACACCTCGCCGCGCCTGCCGCTGGACGCCTCGATTGCCGTGCTGCCGTTCAGCACGCTCAGCGACGATGCCAGTGATCGCTACTTCTCCGAAGGACTATCGGCGGAATTGCTCAGCGCACTGGCAGGCGTGCATGGACTGCGGGTGGCCGCGTGGCTGCCGGAGTCGGCGATCAACCGCGATCAGGGCAGCCAGGCACTGGGGCGCCAACTGGGCGTGGCCACGCTGCTGGATGCCAGCGTGCGGCGCGAAGGCGATCGCGTACGCATCGTCGCGCGGCTTACGGATGCAGCCGAGAAATCGATCCTCTGGAGTGGCACCTACGAGCGCGACGCCAGCGAGGTGTTCCAGACCCAGAGCGAGATCGCGCGCGAAGTGGCGCAATCACTGGTGGGCGCCGTTCCGGATGGCGGCGAAGGCCTGCGCAGGCGCCTCACCCCGACCCAGGACGTGGCGGCCTTCGACGCCTATCTGCGCGGCATGGATCAGCTCAGGAGCTCGGGTGGGGGCGGTGAAGCCGCGATCGGATATTTCCTGCAGGCGCTGTCGAAAGACGCCGGGTTCGCGCGCGCGCAGGCCGGCATCTGCCAGGCCGAGCTGTGGCGCTTCGAGGGCCACCGGGATGCCGACGCGTTTCCGCGCGCCCGGCTCGCCTGCCTGCGCGCGGCCGACATGGACCCAGGTATTGGCGAGGTGCAGCTCGCGCTTGGCGAGCTTTATCGGGTCGAGGGCAACGCCACCAAGGCCCACGAGCACTTCGGCCGCGCCGGCACCGATCTGTCGGTGCAGCCCAAGGCGCTGGCCGGTCAGGCCCGGGCGTATGCCGACCAGGGAAAACCGGCGGAATCAATCGACCATTTCCAGCGGGCGCTGGCGCTGGCGCCAGACGATCCGGACGTGCTCGCCAGCCTCGGCTACCAACAATACCTCGCCAACCGCCTGCCGGAGTCGATCGCCACGCTGCGCAAGGTCAGCCAGCTGCGCCCCGACGACGCCTACGTCTGGAGCACGCTGGGCGCGGTACTGATGTCCGCGGGGCAGGACGCGGACGCGGTGCAAGCCTTCGAGCGCTCGGCCGCGATCGAGCCGCTGGAATCGGTGATCAGCAACCTGGGTGCCTACAAGTACCGTGCGGGCGATTATGCGGGCGCCGCCGAGGAGTTCCGCAAGGCCACGGATCTGAACCCGGGCAATCCGGAATACTGGGGCAACCTGGGCGACGCACTGCTGGCCGATCCGGCAGCAGCCGACCAGGCCAGCCAAGCCTTTCGCGAAGCCGCGAACAGATTGCAAGCGTTCGTCGACCTCAAGGCCGACGATGCCAAGGCACTTGCGCTGCTGGGCTGGTACCGCGCCAATCTGGGTGAGCTGTCGGCCGCGCGGGATCTAGCCATGCGCTCGGAGTCGCTGGAAAGCAGCGTGCCCGATGTTTTGCTGACAAACGCGGAGACCTGGGCTGCCTTGGGCGACCTGGACCATGCCCGCGCGCTGCTGGCCAAGGCACGCGCCGCGGGCGCCACGGAAGCACGGCTCAACACCAGTTACATGCTGCTTCGCGCTGGCCTGGTCACGCCCGGCCCCAAAACTGCGGCCCACTGAGTTTTGCCCACCGCGCCTTGGCGGCGCCTTCAACCGGAGAGTGTCATGAAAAAAATCCTTGAAAAAAAACTCGGATACACCGATTCAAAACGCATGCTGGCCGCGCCGTTGGACGAAGAGCGCAACGATGGGTTCAGCATGGAAGTTTCCATTGGAAGCAAGGGAGAATCGTCAAGTCCGGGCACTGGTGTGGTTCCGGTACCGCCCGGGTGGCCGCGTAAAGTCTCGATACGCGCGCCCGCCGTCCTGTCCGACGAAGAGCACAACGATGAGTTCACAATGGAAGTTTCCATTGGAACCCATGGAGAATCGTCAAGTCCGGGCACTGGTGTGGTTCCAGTGCCGCGCAGGTGGCCGCGTCGACTCTTGATCCGCATCGAGTATTGATCATGGACATGGAGCACCAGGTGGACGCCAACCACGTCGTGAGAGGCACGCCAGATCGGGACAGGCACTGCATGGGCGAACGATCGGGACAGGCGAACCATCGGGACGGGCACCAATCCGGGCACGCTCAAGTGCAAGCCCCGGTCTGTTCCGACTGGGGTCAAGGCGATCCGAATTGCGGCGGGTCGAAGACCCGCCCTCCGGGCTTGCGCGACATCCGAGCAGTGGCGACCACCCCGCCCTCATACGGCAGGTCGCCCCGACCTGCCATCATGGTCGCCACGACAGGGAGCAGCGCGATCCGAAGCGCAGCGGGTCGGGACGACCCGCCGTGCGAACTCTGTCGGCATCCGGGATGCCTGTACAGATCGTCATGGATCGTTGCTGCGACAGCAATGGCGACGCTCGCCGCCCCACGCCACGCCGGATCCCTCGTCAACTCGACCGCGCGCGATTGTGGCGCGGTCACCATTGTGGCAGCCTGCCGTCAGTCATCCGCAGGCAGCCGCCATGGCAGAGCTAACCGAATGGATCGCGCGAGCGAGAAAGGGTGATCACGACGCTGCCGAGCGCCTGTTCGCGGCGGTCTACGGCGACCTGCGACGAATCGCCGGGCGACAGGTTGCACGCGGCGAGGCTGGCGGCCTCGGTGGTACCTCGTTGGTGCACGAGCTTTATCTGCGCCTGGCACGGCCCGAAGCACTGGCATTGCACGATCGCCGCCATTTCTTCGCGGTGGCGGCGCGCGCCATGCGACAGATTGCGGTGGACCGCGCGCGCGAGCAGTTGACGATCAAGCGCGGCTCGGGTGCCATCATGACCACATTGGGAGCCGCCGACGAGGCACCCTTCGACGACAGCAAGCTCGCCCAATTGATCGACCTCGACCGCGCATTGACCGCGCTCGAAGCCGCCGACGCGCGGCTGGCGCGCTTGGCCGAATTGCGCATGTTCTCCGGACTCGACGTCGACGAATGCGGCAAACTGCTGGAGCAGTCGGAGACCACCATCAAGCGCGACTGGCGCAAGGCGCGCGCGTTCCTTTACACACAGCTTGGCGAAGGGACGAACCCGCATGAGCTTCCCGCAGACTGATCCGGCACGACTGTTCGCCGCGTTCGACGAACTGGTCGATCTCGATGCGCCGTTGCGCGATGCGCGGTTGGCTGGCCTGGATGCCGATGATCCGGAGCTGGCACGCGCACTGCGACAAATGCTGCAAGCCGATCGCATGCAAGCCGGATCGCTCGAGGCCGGCGTGCGCACGCTTGTCCATGCGCTGGCGGCAGGCACGGGCGACAGCGAGCCCCGACCAAACACCCGGTTCGCCGGACAACAGATTGGCCCCTACCAACTGGTGCGCCCGCTTGGCGCTGGCGGGATGGGCGAGGTTTGGCTGGCGCAGCGCGACGGCGGAGGCTTCCAGCAGCAGGTTGCACTGAAACTTCTGCGCGGCAGCCGCGGTGGCAGCGAGGCGGTGCGACGCTTCCTGCAGGAGCGTCGCATTCTCGCCGATCTGTCGCATCCGTCGATCGCCCGCTTCATCGACGGCGGCATCGATGCCGACGGCTCGCCGTGGTACGCGATGGAACACATCGTCGGCATGCCGCTCGACGAGCACGCGCGCCGGCGCGCCGGGGACGCACGTGCACGGGTCCGGCTGATCCTCGAAATCGCAAACGCGGTCGCCTACGCCCAGGCCCACCTGGTCATTCACCGCGATCTCAAGCCATCCAACGTACTGGTCGACGCGGAAGGACGCGTGCACTTGCTCGACTTCGGGATCGCCAAGCTGATCGAGGCCTCGCACGGCGCGGACGGTGCCACCACCGGCTGGTTGGCCATGAGCCCGG
The DNA here is from genome assembly GCA_038249585.1 of Lysobacterales bacterium. Classification (GTDB taxonomy): domain Bacteria; phylum Pseudomonadota; class Gammaproteobacteria; order Xanthomonadales; family Ahniellaceae; genus UBA4656. The sequence goes on from JBBSDI010000026.1 coordinate 12,107, forward strand.
CCTACGCGGCCCCCGAGCAGATCCTCGGCCAGTCGGTCAGCACCGCCACCGACGTATATGCCCTGGGAAGCATGCTCTACGAGTTGCTCACCGGTTCGCTGCCGCATGTGCGCAACGCGCAGAGTCTGGAACAGATGGTGCAGCAGGCGCGCGAGGAAACCATCGAGGCCCCCGCGCACCGGCTGCGACGGCGCGGCAACCAGGACACCGCCAGCGCCGACACGAAAACCAGCCTGCTGCGAATCGATCTCGATCTGGACACCATCGTGGTGACCGCACTGCAGCGCGATCCGCAGCGTCGCTATGCCGGCGCTGCCCCATTTGCCGACGATCTGACGCGCTGGCTCGACGGGCGGCCGATCGCGGCGCGGCCGGACACATCGGCCTATCGCATGCGCAAGTTCGTCGGCCGTCACCGGCTGGCAGTGGGCAGCGCCAGTGCGGTGCTGTTGGCGCTGATTGCCGGCTTTGGCGTGGCCTTGTGGCAGGCCCACGAAGCGCGCGCACAGGCGCGGCTGGCGGCCGCATCGGCCGCCGAGGCACGGCGTGCGGTGCACGAGACCGAATCGATGAACCAATTCCTGTCGAATCAGCTGACCAACGCGATTCCGACCATCAGTGGCGCCGGGCGCGAGCTGACCATGATGGCGTGGGTGACGGCAGCCCTGACCCAGCTTGACACCGAACTTCGCGATGCACCGCTTGCGCGCGCGACGCTGCGCCATCAATTTGGACTTGCGCTGCGCGAGCTGGGCAATCCCGAAGCAAGCCTTGGTCTGCTCGAACAGGCGCTTGCCGAACATCGCACGCTTGGCCCGACCAGCCTGAACACCGCAGTCGCGCTGCACTCGTTTGGCGCGACGCACTACGACCTTGGCCGCGTCGCCGAAGCGCGCGCAGAGGTCACCGCCGCAATCGCGACATTCGACGCGCTCCCGGTGAACGAGCACGTGCGCGTTGCACGCTTGCGCGCACTGACCACCCTGTTGCGGATTGAAGGCAGCGAAGGTCGTTATGCCCAGATGCTTGCAATCGCCGAGCGCAACATCGTCGAACGCGGCGCGCTGTTCGGTCCGAACGACCCGCGGCTTGCGGTCGACTACAACAACCTGTCGGCCGCGCTGGTCCGCGTCGGTCGTCTGGGCGACGCCGAGACTGCGTTGCGCAAGTCGTTGGCGCTGCTGCTTGCAGGCCCCAACCCACCACCGGCACGGGTGGCAATGATCGAGCAGAGTATCTGCGCGCAAGCCAATCAGCGCGCGCAATGGTCTGGGGCGCTGGAAGCCTGCGCGTCCGCGCTGGCGCGCTGTGAAGGCGCCCTCGGCGCGGACCACGAGGACTGCATCAGCATCCGGGTCAGTCAATTGCGCACCTATCTCGCCATGGGCGAAGAAACGACGGCGCGCAGGATGTATCCGGGCGTCCGCAGCCTGGTCTTTGCAGGCACCGATCGCACCGATCAGGCCGAGTTGCTGCGGACCGCCATCCGCTTGTCGATCATCGATGTCGACTGGGCGGCCGTGCGCAGTGATGCGGCGAGCCTGCTGACGGTGCTGCCACCAGTGCCCGCCAGCGCGCGTTCACCGGATCGCCAGCTGGCTGCCGCATACGCAGCGTTGGGCACCTGGATGTCCAACGGCCCCGATCCCGCCCGCGTGGATGCGCTGCGCGCAGCCGACGCGCTACTTGCCGAGGAGGCCATTTCCGCTACGGTCGCTGCAAGCGCCGCTCTGGTCGCTGCGATCGCACTTGATCGTCACGGTGACGCCGGCGCGGCTGCCAGCTACCGCGAACGCGGCATCGCCGAGTTCACCCGCAACATGCCGGCCGCCGAAGCCGAGGCGCTGTGGCAACGTTCGCTGCCAAGGACCGCGGCGCAAGCGGTGCGCTGACAACACCCCAACACCGCAGTCGCGCCCGGCGAAGGATCTCGGCCGACCAGAACAGGCACTGAAACGTCGACAGAATGATGCCTGTCCCGATTACTCGGCGTCCCGATTGCTCGGCAGTATGCTGCCTGTCCCGATTGCTGCCCTTGTCCCGACCGTTGCCATCGCCAATCTCACGCACCTCAGTCGATTGACAAGCGATCGACTCCGGCGCAGCATCCGGGCGTTTGGCCTTCGGCTAAACCGCAATGACGTCCGAACCGACACAGCTCGAAAACGCTGCAGACAAACCACCATCGTTTGCCTCCGACGCGTTGTTCGAACAAGTGTACGACCGCCTGAAGGCCATGGCGGGCAACCAGCTGCGGCAGCAAAACCGCACGCCTACGCTGAACACCACGATGCTGGTGCACGAGTTGTACCTGCGTATGGGACGAACCCCGCAGTTTGCTGACCCCGCGCAATTCTTCGCCTATGCCGCGCGCGCAATGCGGCACATTCTGATTGATCGTGCGCGCGCGCGCCTGAGCGAAAAAGGCGGTGGCCAGTTCCTGCGCGTCGCGCTGACCGAGGACTGCGCGGATCAGGCCTACGAGGAGCCCAACGAAGAGTATCTGGCGATCGAAAGCGCGCAGGCGGCGCTAACCCTGACGGCAGCGCTGGATCAACTGGCAGCCTTGGAAGCGCGCGCAGCACAGGTGGTCGAGCTGCGCTATTTCGCCGGCCTGTCGCTGGAACAGGTCGCGCAAACCCTGCAGCTTACCCGCCGCACGATTGATCGCGACTGGCGCTTCGCGCGGGCGTTCCTGAAAACGCATATCTCGGGCGAATAGTCACCTCGGTCGCACACCGTGACCTCATTCAACGGCTAGCCATGAACAAAACGTTTCGAGAGCTCTTTGAGGCCGCAGTTCTTCTGCCCGTGGAAGCTCGTGCCGCATTCGTCGCTTCGCAGTGCGCTGACCCAAGCATTCGCGCGCGCTTGCTGCGCATGCTGGAAATCGATCAAGTCGCGCATGTCGATAAACCCGACGACCTCGGCATGGACGGCGATTCCGCGCTTGCCCTTTCAGCGGCAATTGGCGATACCAAGCCGTTCCTGCATGCCATTGGTACACAAGTCGGGCCGTACACCATCGAGGAGCACATCGGTAACGGCGGGTCGTCGGTAATCTATCGCGCGTCACGCAAAATCGAGGGCGTGTCGCAGGTCGTTGCACTGAAGATCCTGCGCCGAGATATGCACGCACCCGAAGCGCGCCGACTATTCGATCGGGAGCGCAACGCACTGGCGGCACTGCACCACCCCTTCATTGCCCAGCTGATCGATGGCGGCGTGGACACGGCCGGGCATGCCTATCTGGCGCTCGAGCTGATCGATGGGGTACCGATTACCGAGTACGCGCGCAGCAAAAATCTGGATTTTCGCGCACGCCTGAAACTCTTCGTGCAGGTCGCACTGGCGGTAGCAGCAGCGCATCGCGCACTGGTAGTCCACCGTGATCTGAAACCCGCCAACATCCTCGTCACGCACGACGGCTACGTCAAACTGCTCGACTTCGGCATCGCCAAACTGATGGGCGATGACCGTGATCTGACCCAAACCAGGTTCCAGGCCTTCACCCCGGCATACGCCGCGCCAGAGCAGCGCGCCAACGGCCCGATAACCACCGCAACCGACGTCTACGCGCTCGGCATCGTGCTCGGTGAATTGCTCACCGGCCAGCGCGTGCATGAGGGCAGCAACCAGACCCCATCGGCGCACATCAGCGAGAACACGCCGCAGGGCGTGCTGGCTTCAACACCGCAGCAGATGCGAAAGCTGTTGCGCGGTGATCTCGACAACATCGTGTTGAAGGCACTAGAAATTGAACCCGAGCGGCGCTACCGCGGTGCGGCCGAGTTTGCCGACGATATTGAGCGCTTGCTGGACGGCCAACCGGTGAACGCGCATCCACCAAGCGTGTGGTACCGCGCAAACAAGTTCGTGCGGCGCAATCGGGTTAGCGTCGCATTGGTCAGCTTGCTGATGATTGCCTTGGTCGCCACCACGGGCACCGCGTTGTGGCAGGCCAGGGAGGCACGCATGCAAAGCGTCAACGCGCAGCTGGAGAGCCAGCGCGCTGGCAAAAGTGCCATGCGGGCAGAGCAAACGTCGGATTTCTTGGCCAGCATCTTCAGTGGCGTCCAACCGGTGCAGCGCGACTCGCAGTCGCCCAGCCTGAGCACGCTGGTACAGCGCGCAGCGCTAAAGGCGCAGAACGGACTGCGCGATGATCCAGAGGCCGCTGTCAATTTACTGCTCGCAGCCGGTAACATCTTTGACGATCTGAGTGACGCGGCAAATGCGAAGCGGATGTACACAGAGGCGGTAGCGCGGGCAGCAAAGTCGCTGCCGATTGAAAATGATGAGCGCCTGTTCGCTATCAGCGCCTTGGCGGAGTTCACCCGGTCACAAGAAAACCTGGACGACGCGGAGGCGATGCTCAAGGCCGCTTCCGCGGCACTACCCGTAGGCGCCAAGCCCAGCAAAGGGCTAGCGGTGCTCACGTTGACCTACGGCAAATTGGAAAGCGCGCGCGGACGCGTGCCTGAGGCGACCGAAAAACTGAACCAGGCAGTGCTCGACTGCGAAGCCCAGTTTGGCAGCAGCAGCTACGAGCTCATGGACGCGCTGTCCCAGCGCAGTGTTTTGCTGCTTAGCGCAGCCGATACCGAGGGCGCTGCCATCGATATGGAACGCGCGTACGCCATATCGAAAACCGATGCCTGCGCGCAGAGCGATTGCGGCCCCTTGGTGGCCGCGACCTATGCAGATCTGCTCTTGCGCCAAGGTAACTATGCGCAGGGCCGCGCAATACACATGCAGGCGGCAGAGATTTTCCGGCGTGCCTATCCAGATCCCAATCTGGAGTTCGCCAATTCGCTGGACAGCATTGCCGTTTCCTTCGGCTATGAGCAGATATGGGCGCCGGCAGAGGGATTATTGCGGGCATCGCTGCTTATCCGCCGTGCCGCGGGCAGCTTGGACAGCGAGGACGCGCAGACTACCCAGCTCTCGCTTGGCCGCGTCTTGCAATCCTTGGGGAAAGCTCAGGAGTCTGTGCAAGTACTCCAGCCGGTGTTGGACCACGGGCGCAGAACCCTGGATACAAACAGCCCAAAGCTGGCCACCATACTCAATTTCCTGGCTAACGCGGAAGCACGGGCAGGGATGTACCCTGCAGCACAACTGCACGCGCAAGAGTCTCTGGCGATCATTCTCGAACTAAACGGCGAAAACAACGCCCGCACCGCCGGTGCAGTCACTACGTTGGCGGAAGTGGCAGAGCGGCGGAATGAACTGCCTGAAGCGTTAGGTTTGGCGCAACGAGCAGTAGCGTCCGCATTCTCGGAAGCGCCCAAGGGCGGCCAGGCGACGTGGCCAGCGCGCGTATCTTACGCCCGTATTGCCTGCAGCCTCGACAGACCCGATGCACCTGCAGAATTCGCGAAACTATGGGCCGAGGTCAGCGACCATATTCCGGCTCTCGTTTCGGCCGAGCTGTATGTACTGGATCAGTCCGCGGCCTGTATGGCTACCGCTTCCGACAAAGCCGTCGCCACGGGTATGCTCGCGCGCCAAAAGCTACTGCGCAGCGGGGCTGACCAGCGTATCGAGGCTGAACTGCAGAAAATGCGCGCCTGGTTGGCGCAAATGGACGCGATCAAGCCCAAGCGCGATTGAACGACGGTCTGCGTTCAACCCCGAGGCGTGGGTGGTTGTTCTGGCCCTCACCCGGGAGCCTGCCACCCAGGGCCATGCAGGAAATGTCGCAGTTTTCCCGGTAGTGCGTTTATCGCAATACAGCCCCAGCCCGGGGCCTCGGAGGAAAGCCATGCGCACGTCGTCGTTTCAGATCAGCACAGTCGTGCTGGGCCTCACGCTGGTCATGCCCTGTTTCGCCACGGACTTCTTCGTCGGGGCTGGGCCTGGCTGCACCCATACCACGATTCAAGCGGCCATCAATTCTGCGGCCAGCCAGCCCGGGCTCGACCGTGTCCTGATTGCCAGCAATCAAACCTATACCGCGCAGGCGCTTAACATTACGCCGCAAGCCATTGAGTTGCAGGGCGGCTATGCCAATTGCAATGCTGTTGCACCAACGCCAGGCGCACAAACCACGATCAGTGGCCAAGGCGGTAGCGCTGATTCGGTCATCAGCCTCAATCAATTGGAGGGTCTGTCCCTGAACCTAGACAATCTGTCGATTGTTCGCGGTGATGAAACCACCACCAGCTTTGGCGGCGGACTGGATTTGCGCGGCGCGGGCGTGGTCCAGCTGGTCAATGTATCGGTTGCGCAAAACTTTGCAGGCTACGGCGGCGGCATCTACGTCAAAGGTGAGGGCGTGGGCCAACTGCAGCTCAGTTTGGGTGTCAGCACCGCCATTTCGGATAACGTTGCGTTTGTTTCGGGTGGCGGCATCTACGTCGAAGGTACTGCCAGCCTGACGGCGGTTAGTTCGCCCGCGGGCGTGTTCCGCAATCAAGCGCCGAACGGCTTCGGCGGCGGCATCCGGATCTTTGGCAAAGCTGATGCCAGAATCGGTGCGGCGGGCTTTGGCAATTCCGGGTTTCTGTTTGAAAATTCCGCGCAATATGGCGGAGCGATTGCGGCGGATTCAGCGGGCGCCGATAACGATATGGAACTTGTGATCTTCCCAACCGTGCTGGATCGTCCGGTGAAAATTGAAAACAACAGCGCAACTATCGCTGGTGGTGCACTTTATTCGAAGGGTGACTGCGTTTCAGCTGCGAACTGCAAAAGGGTTATTTTGCGAAGCTATGAGATTCAGGTATTCGGCAATTCCGCACCCGACGGTGCCGCAGCTTTCTTCGAAAACGAATCCTTTAATTCGACGATCTGGATCGCTACGCGTGGCGTCGGTGGTATAGCGGGGGCTGTGGGTTGCGTCGCTGTCAGCTGTAATTTTCTGTTTTCCAACACAACCGGCAACACTACTGGGGCTATCGTCCGAGCATTCGGTGGCTCGAAGTTCGACGTCAGCCGAATGATTATGGCCAATAACAGTGGC
>JBBSDI010000027.1:0-19001 GCA_038249585.1 Lysobacterales bacterium
GTCCAGGCGCGTATCGTCGGCACCTGCGAGATCGGGGAGTACTTCCGCGGCATAAACGCCGACGGCAGCGTGGCCTGCGAGCCGGTGCCGGGGGTGCCGCGGATCACCACCGTGGACGACCCGCCGGCCAACAGCGTGGGCTTCGACACGTCGCTCGCGATTGGAGCTGACGGCCTGCCGGTGATCAGCTACCGCGACAACACGGCGTTGGCGCTCAAGGTCGCAAAGTGCGCCAACGCCGCCTGCACCGGGACGCCCACCGTCACCACCGTGGACGACCCGGCCAACAACGTGGGCATTGACACGTCCATCGCCATCGGCGCCGACGGCTTCCCGGTGATCAGCTACCTCGACAGCACGACCTTCAACCTCAAGGTCGCCAAGTGCGCCAACGCCGTGTGCACCGGGGGCGCCACGATCACTACCGTGGACAACTCGGCCGACGTTTTGGGCTTTTTCACGGCCATCGCCATCGGCGCCGATGGTCGACCGGTGATCAGCTACTTTGACGCCACGGCCGCCGCGCTCAAGGTCGCGAAGTGCGCCAACGCCGCCTGCACCGGAACGGCCACCATCAGCACCGTGGACGACCCGCCGGCCAATTCCGTGGGCCGAGACTCCTCCATCGCGATCGGCACCGACGGCCTGCCGGTGATCAGCTACGAAGACAACACGGCCGGCGCGCTGAGGGTCGCGAAGTGCGCCAACGCCGCCTGCACCGTGATCGCCGCCACTACCATCGTGGACGATCCGGCCAACTCCGTGGGCCAAGACACATCCATCGCGATCGGCGCCGATGGTCGACCGGTGATCAGCTACCGCGACAATACGGCCGGCGCGCTAAAGGTCGCGAAGTGCGCCAACGCCGCGTGCACTGGGGGCGCCACGATCACCACCGTGGACGACCCGGCGAACGACGTGGGCTACGACACGTCGATCGCCATCGGCGCCGACGGCCTGCCGGTGATCAGTTACCTTGACTTTACGGCCCGCGCGCTCAAAGTCGCGAGGTGCGCCAACGCCGCCTGCACCGGCGTCGCCACGATCACTACCGTGGACGATCCGGCCAACTCCGTGGGCTTTTTGACGTCCATCGCCATCGGCGCCGACGGCTTGCCGGTGATCAGCTACTTCGACGGCACGGCCGGCGCGCTCAAGGTCGCCAAGTGCGGCACCCGGAGCTGCCAGTGAGACCCGCTCTGCATCCGCCCGGCTCATCCCCGCGCCCGGCGCGCGGGCGGCGTGCGCCACCACGGGTTGGCAACTGGCCGTACCTGACCGGTGTCGCGTGCGTCCTGCTCATGGTGCAGCTGACCGCCTTCGGCGCGGCAGTGCCCGAATCAGACGCGGCATCGCCATCGACTCTTGAAGCGGCGAAGGGCACCGGCTTCGCCATCGCCCGCCACGTCATCGCCGGCGGCGGCGGAACCTCCAGCGGCAGCACCTTCGTCATCCGCGGCACCATCGGCCAAGCCGATGCCGATCCGCTGCATCCGGCCACCGGTGGCGTGTTCGCCATCAGCGGCGGCTTCTGGCCCGGCATCGCACCGGCGGCACCAGCCGCCGATGCGATCTTCACCAACGGCTTCGAGCCGGCACCGCCCTGAGCAGTGCGGGGGGAAATCCCGGGAAATCCGGGGCACCCAGGATTCGCGGATGAACGGGACCAACATCATCTGGGTATCAGTTGGCGACGGCAAAGGCCGATTGATCGCAGTCGTTGGTTTTTCTGTTGGTTCGTGGAAGCGATCGGGACACGCATGAACGCCCCGGTGATTGGGACAGCCCCGGTGATCGGGACCGGCAGCGCTCTGGGTATCGTTCCAGGAATAAGTCGGCGGCAGCGAAGGCTGATTGCTGCCTGTCCTCGTCTGCTCTCTCGTCTGCTCGGCTCAACGACTCTCGATGTCCAGCAACTCGACCGCCTGGAACTGGCTGATCACGCGATAGCAGCTGACCGCAATGCTCAGCAGCGCACATTCCGGCGACGTCACGAAGTCGCGCAGCGTCGGGTGCTTGGCCAGATAGATCGCGAGCGACATCACGCGCTCGTCGTCGGGAATCGCCCGTGCATAGCCACACGCTGAGATGGCCATGGCATGCTGATAGTCGGCCGGGTCGTTGCTGCGATCGTCGATCAGGAACGACACCGCCGAATTCAGCAGCAGGTTGGCGTGCTTCTGGGTGTCCCGATAGGTCGCGAAGATCAGGCGCTGCAGATCAGGCGTGTGCGCGAACGCCATCAGGCTGGTGTAGGGCTGCGCATGCTGTTGGGTGGCCAGCACACCCTGCAATTGCGCGTTGAGCAAGTGATCGATCCGTGCGCGCAGGACGTCTGTGTGCATGCTGGGGCTCCGAATGCGGGGACTTGTGGGGCGGGTGGGTGTATCGCCGACTCCGCAAGCCAGTAAGCTGGCGACCATACACGGCAATCGTCCCTGGCATCCTTATCCCTGACCTTCAACGGCAGCACCGACAGCGGTGCGATGACGCCGGTGATGCCCTGACCGTCGCCGGCGACTCGAGCGCGCAGACCTACACCGCGGCAAGCGCGGTGGGCGGCTTTACACTGCCGCGATCCAATCCCGCCATGATCCCGCGGGTGGCCGATGCGGTCGAGCGTCTGCAGATCGATTTCGGAGCCGGCGCCGACACCTTCAATACGCGCCTGCTGCCCGCGACCCGCAGGTTGCTCGATGGCGGCGCGCCGGGTGCGGTGCCGGGCGACTTCCTCAACGTTTCCGGTTTTTCGGCGACGTCGGCGTGTCGCTAATCACGCTGCCCGGCTTGCGTCGCATCGATCACGTCGGCTTCGAACAGACCACCACGCCGCTGTTCATCGAAGCCAATCTCAATGGTCGCCAGCAGACGCCGCCGAATCCGTCGACCGCAATCGGCGTCGGCACCATCGGGCTCAACGGCGCGCGCACCGCCATCAACATAGCGATTTCCTGCACGGGTCTGGCCGGCTCCAGTACCGCGGTACGCCTGCGCGCTCCGGCACCGCGCGGCATTGCGGCAGCGTCGATCCGGGACCTTCCCGTCTCCGGCGCCAACGCCGGCACCTTCAGCGTGGGACCGTTTCTGGTGACGGCGAGCGAGGTAGACCAGCTGCGTGCGGGACAGTGGTACGTCAGCGTGAGTTCGAGCAGCGCGCCGAACGGCGAGATCCGCGGCCAGTTCGACGGCATCCTGTTCGAGGACGGTTTCGAATAGCCGGCGCGCACGGACGAGAACGGGGTCGGGTTCTGTTGCCTCAAGGGCGCTATCGATTTTCGTCTGCGGTGGGCCGCGAAAGATCGGGACACAATGATCGGGACAATGATCGGGACAATGATCGGGACAATGATCGGGACGGGCATCGAGCCGGGTGCAGGTTGCCGACACCGAAAGCGCAATGTTGCCTGTCCTTGTTCGCCGTCTGCCGCAAGCGGACGGCTGTGGCCGTGCCGTTGTCCGCGCCGTTGCCGGGTTCAGTTCGATGCCTGTCCTTGTGCGCCTTCTCTTGTTCGCCCTTCGAGTACCGATCGCGTTCAACGCTGGAACCGAGGGCTTGACCGGGGGCGTCCGCGTGTCCAGATCACAAGCCGCGAACTTGGGGGCGTTGGACACACTTGCACGGCGCGTGTTTACAATCCCGGCGTGATCAGACTGACCGAACTTCGTTTCCCGCTCGACTACGCCGATGAGTCTGTGGCGCCTGAGATTCTCCGGGCGTTGGGCATCGATGCAGCGCAGTTGCTGGGCTGGACGCTGTACCGGCGTGGTTTTGATGCGCGCAACCGCGCCCAGATTCTGGCGGTGCTGACGGTGGATGCCCAGGTGAGCGACGAGGCGCAGGTGCTGGCGCGCCATGCGGGCGCGCGCAACATCGGTGCACGCCCGGACCAGAGCTACCATCCGGTTGCCAAGGCCACGGCCGCTTGCAGCCGCCCCGTGGTGATTGGTTTCGGTCCGTGTGGGCTGTTCGCCGCACTGATTCTGGCCCAGATGGGCTTCAGGCCGATCGTGCTGGAGCGCGGCAAACAGGTGCGCGAGCGCACCCGTGACACCTTCGGATTGTGGCGTAACTCAGTGCTCGATCCGCAGTCCAACGTGCAGTTTGGCGAGGGCGGTGCAGGCACGTTTTCAGACGGCAAACTGTGGAGTCAGGTGAAGGACCCGCGTCACCTTGGGCGCAAGGTGCTGGCGGAGTTTGTCGAGGCCGGCGCGCCGGCCGAGATTCTGTGGTCGAGCAAGCCGCACATCGGCACCTTTCGGCTGGTTTCGATGATTGAAAAAATGCGCGCCAAGATCGAGGCACTCGGTGGCGAAATCCGCTTTCAGTCGCAGGTGACCGATGTGCTGATCGAAGCGGGCGCGGTGCGCGGCGTAACGCTCGCGTCGGGTGCGCAAATCGATTGCGACGCGCTGATTCTGGCGATTGGCCACAGCGCGCGCGACACCTTCGAGTTGCTGCACAAGCGCGGCGTCTTTGTCGAAGCCAAACCGTTTTCGATCGGGTTTCGGATCGAACACCCGCAAGCGCTGATCGATCGCGCCCGCTTTGGCAGCTTTGCCGGCAATGAGCGCCTGGGAGCTGCCGACTACAAATTGGTGCATCACTGCAAAAATGGCCGCTCGGTGTACAGCTTTTGCATGTGCCCGGGTGGCACGGTGGTCGCGGCCACATCAGAAGTTGGCCGCGTCGTCACCAACGGAATGAGCCAGTATTCGCGCAACGAACGCAACGCCAACGCGGGGATTGTTGTTGGGATCACGCCGGAGGATTTTCCGGGCGGGCCGCTGGCCGGGATCGATTTTCAGCGCCACTGGGAATCGGTCGCGTTCAAGTTGGGTGGAAGCAACTACCACGCGCCTGGGCAGCTGGTCGGGGATTTTGTCGCCGGCCGGCCTTCACGGGATTTCGGCGCAGTCAAACCGTCTTATCAGCCGGGCGTCACCCTCACCGATTTGGCGCAGGCGGTACCAGACTACGCGGCAGTCGCGATTCGCGAAGCGCTGCCGGCGCTCGACGCGAAACTGCGTGGGTTCTTCATGGCCGACGCGGTACTGACTGGCGTAGAAACCCGCACGTCTTCGCCGATCCGAATTCGCCGCAACGACGCTTTTGCCAGCGTCAATACCCGAGGCCTGTATCCCGCGGGCGAGGGCGCTGGCTATGCAGGCGGGATTTACTCGGCCGCCATCGACGGCATCGAGGTGGCCGAGGCGGTGGCGAGGCAGTTGCGCGACCGCTGAGTGGCATCGCGATGGTGGCCGGCGAATCAGGGGCGAACCAGGACAGGGCGAACCAGGACAGGCATCGGCGAACCATACCGGCGAACCCGTACAGGCATCGATTGGCGCCCTTGCCGTCACCACGGATACCGAGAATCATGGCTCTCGCGTTCACCATCTCCCGTCCACCATCGCACGATCGGTGGCAACCCCTCGGTCGTCGAATCATCCGCTGGCGATTGCCGCACGCGACCACGCGCGCGGCGATTGCCCCGTGCGCTGGGCGAACACGCGCGAAAGCGCCGAGGGATTGGCGTATCCGAGTTCGTTGGCGAGCAGTTTGATCGGCCGCCCGCGGCTGAGCGCATCCTTGGCCAGTGCCACGCGCCAGTCCGCAAGATAGTCGGCCGGCGTTTGCCCGACCAGTTGCCGGAAGGCATTCGCAAAGCGCGTGCGCGACATGCCGGCAACCGCCGCCATGCGCTCGAGGGACCAAATTTTGCCAGGTGCCTCATGCATGGCGGTGAGCGCGCGCGCGAGCCGCGGATCCGACAGCCCCGAGATCAGTCCCGGATGCATGCCGGCCTGCTCCGGATGGTCGAGCAGCCAGCGCATGAGCTGTATCAACACCACTTCGAACAGGCGGTCGGCGAGCAGGCGCCGTCCGCAGCGCACATGGTCGGTCTCGGCAAACAGCAGCGCCAGCGATTCCGCCAGGCCCGGCACCTGCGCCAACGGCAGCACCACCAGCGCCGGCAGCGCGCGCGCCAGCGGATGCGAGGCGCCGCCCTCGAAATCGAGCTCCGCGCAGGTGAAGTCCGCGCCCTCGCGCGGCGGATTGTGGAACGTGTGCTCGAGCGGGCGCGGATAGAACACAAGCGTCGGCTCGCGCAGGCGTACGCGCGCCGGCGCGCCGCTGCGCGCCTTGTGCGTCACGTCGATGTTGCCTTGACGCAGCACATGCAGATACGCGCGCCCCGCGCGCGCCTCGAAGCGCGTCAGGCCGCACAGTGCGCCGGTGTGGAACATGTGTGCGCGGATCCGGAATCGATCCAGCAGTGCGGACAGGCGGTCGGTGTCGAGCGGAGCAGCCATTGGTACGAATTGGTATCTATACGGTACGAACCGTATCTAATCATATCCCGATCAGGCACAGACTGCCACCCACTGCAGGACGTCCCGCAGTGCACGCGGCCCCGGCCACGCGAACCTTCCGCAATCCCTCGACAGGAGCCACACCATGTCCCGAATCAACCTCGACACCAGCAAACTGCCCGAAGCCAGCCGCCCGACCCTGGCGCAGATCGACAAGGCCTTCGGCGCCGCCCCCAACATGTTCAAGGTCGTCGCCAATTCACCAGCAGCGCTGCGCAGCATGTGGGGCTCGTTCGGCGCACTCGGTGGCGGCACGCTGGGTGCCAAGCTCGGCGAACTGATCGCCGTGGCCGTGGCCAATCGCAACGGCTGCGCGTACTGCCTTGCCGCGCACGCCGCACTCGGCCACAACGCAGGCGCCACAGCGCAAGACCTCGAACTGGCCCAACGCGCGCAAGCCAACGACGCGCGAACCGCGAGTGCTCTGCAGTTTGCGGTGAAGCTGGTCGACGCGCGCGGGAACGTGACCGAAGCCGACCTCGTCGCCGTGCGCGCAGCCGGCTTCGATGACGGCCAAGTGGTGGAGATCATCGCCCACGCGGCGCTGAACATCTTCACCAACTACACCAACAACGCGCTGCACACGCCGATCGACTTCCCCCACCGCGCACTGGCGGCATAATCGGCTTGATGGCGGCGCAGGGCAGGGACGCCCCGCGTCGCGCTTGCTCTGCCAGTCAGGTCGGTACTGACGCCGGCTGCAACGCTGTGCCGGGCAACGTCTGCTTTGTGGTCGTTCCGATGCTTCGTCTGCACAACCGCGCTGCAATGTTCCCGTGGACCATCGTCGGTCTGGTCGCGAACGGCTTCGTCGTGGCGGCGTGTTTGTGGCTGCACGAACCACCGCCGCAAGCCGGCATCGAATGGGTGCCGCCGGGCTTGCTGTTCGCGGCCGTGATGCTCGTCGATGGGCTGCGTCGCGTCCTGAGCCGGCCGCTGTTGACGGTAACCGTCCTCGATGGACCTGTTCTCGAAGTGACCGAGCGCTGGCCGCTGCGTCGGCGCGTCCACCGCTTGGTCGCGGCGCGCGTCCGCGCGGTCGCATTGCACGAGACCACCGACGGCGATGGCGATCCCTATTGGCACGCGCGGATCACGCTCGACGATGAGCGTCACTTCGACGCCATCCAAGGGCACGGACGCTACGAGCTCGAGCATGCCGTACGCAAGTTGCGCCGCGTGCTGGGCCTCGATGCCGCTAGGCTGCGCGGCGGCTGATCGATCGGCCTGTTCCGCTCAGCCCGATGCACTGGATACCTGTCCGGGTTCGTTGTCCTGGTTCGTTGTCGCTATTGAAAAAGTGGCAGGTGTTGGCGCAGTGACTCAAGACACACGTGCCGAAGCGTCGTACTGCGCCGCAAACTCCGCAGTCGGAGGGATGGGCTTGATGATGTCGATCAGCACGCCGTTCGGGTCGCTGGTGATGAAATGGCGCTGGCCGAAAGCTTCATCGCGCAACGACAGCAATATCGGCAAGCCGGCAGCCTTGAGACGGTCGTGAACGGCGTCCGGATCTTCCACTTCGAAGTTCAGCAACAGGCCAGAGACCTGACCGCGCCCGTCTTCGGGGATGGTGTCGTGCTGGCCGTCCAGGATAGCGAGGTTGACCGACGGGTCGCCTTCCAGTTGCAGGTGTACATACCAGTCGCTGCTGAAAAGCGGGGCAAAGCCGAAGTGCTCTTGATAGAAGGAGGCGCTGGCGGCCACATCGGAGGTCATGATGACGGGGTAGTAGCTGGTGACTTTCATAAACAACCCCACTGAATTAACATACAGGTTGTATGTAACGTGAATATTAACCTACAGTCTGTATGTATGCAAGAGTCCAGGCCATCCCGTACGAACCGCGAACGCACCGAAGCCACCCGCCAAGCTCTGCTCGACGCGGCGCGCGGGCTGTTTGTCAGCAAGGGTTATGGCGCGACCTCCACGCCAGACATTTGTGCTTCGACTGTGACTACGCGCGGCGCGCTTTACCACCACTTTGCCGACAAGCGCGACCTCTTCCGCCAGGTGCTGCTGCGCGAGTTCGAAGCCGTTACCGCCGACATCGTTAAGGCAACGTCCGACGAGCTATCGCCGCGCGACGCTCTGGTCGCTGGCAGCGAGGTGTACCTCAAGGCCATGGCTGTTGCGGGCCGCACGCGCCTGATGCTGATAGAGGGCCCCGCCGTGCTGGGCATGCCCGAGATCATCGCCATGGACGAGGCAAACGCCGCCCGAACCTTGCGCGAAGGCCTGCTCGCCGCTGTCCCAAGTGCGGCCTTTGTGTCCATTAATGCGCTGGCCAGCCTGCTGTCGGCAGTGTTTGACCGCGCCGCGCTGGATATTGACTCAGGTTCCGACCCGACGGAAGTCCGCGCCGCGATGTGCTGGTTGCTGGACAAGATGCTGGAAAATCATTGACGGGAGGAATGGGCGGTACGGAAGAAATGGGGCTTTGAAGAATCGGGTTCAGGCTTCCGTTGACCACCAGCCGTTTTGCAGCGTGAATTGAGGATTTTCCTGATCGAACCTCTTCAAAAATCTGGTTTTAAGTATTTTTCCATCGCCAGCAGCGCGGGGTCGAGTATAGGCAATTCAAACGCCCTCTTCGAACAGTCTGCTGAGTAGGCGGTGGTGGCGCAAGCGCCGGTTTGGCCGCGGATCGGACGTTCGCGAGTGGATTTTCGGCATCGCGCGGCCGACGCAGACCGGGACACCCACAGACCGGGACACACAGACCGGGACATGCACCGAAACATGCCAAAAATATGCTTATCCCGATCGACTACCCCACGCCACGGACGCAGCGTCGCTGCAATTCACGGCGCCAATCGGGACGGCGCCAATCGGGACAGGCAGGAAGGTCGGGCGCCAATCGGGCGCCAATTGGGACCGGGCGCCAATTGGGACAGGCATCGGGCGCCAATTGGGACAGGCATCATTGGCAGGTCGGGGGCGACGGCACCGTTCAGTGCCAGTCCTGGTCTGCCGCGCTTCACGTTGAGTATCCTCGCCGCGATCGTGATGGCAGGTCGGGGCGACCTGCCCTGCGAGGCCTACGCGTAGCGTGGGTCGTCCCGACCCGCGGCTCTGCGCATCGCGTTGAGTATCATCGCCGCGATCGTGATGGCAGGTCGGGGCGACCTGCCCTGCGAGGCCTGCGCGTAGCGTGGGTCGTCCCGACCCGCGGCTCTGCGCATCACGTTGAATATCGTCGCCGCGATCAAGTACCGGGACAGGCATCAGCCTGGGTATCGGTGGGTGACGGCAAAGGCCAGTCGATGCGTGTGCTCGTTTGGCATGTCCTCGTTCCGGCGCGCGTGTTTGGCGCGCCGTTCTTCGTTCGACGCTCCGATGCCGCTCGTTCCCACCCGACTTTCGCCGGTCACCCAATGGGGCCATACTCAGCTTGGCGGTTTCTCTGTCCGCCGGCCCGAGGGGGCTCCATGCGCCGATCGCTGCTTTGCGTCGTTGCGTTCCTTTCCAGTTGGATTCTGGCTATGCCAGCCAGCGCGGGCACACCCCGTGTCCCGCTGCCCGGCCACGTGCCCGCTGTCCTCTCGCGGGCCATCCCCGCAGCCCCGGCTGGTGGTTACGGTGTCGCGTCCAAGGCAGCCGAGCCAATGGTTCTCACACTCGTGCTACGGCGGCGAGACCGGGCCGGTTTCGAACGCGCGCTGGCCGACACCTACGACCCGCGCTCGCCGACATTCCGCCGGTTCCTGACACCGGCCACCGTCAGCGACCGCTTCGGGCCCGAAGCAGACGACTACACGGCGGTGCGCGACTATTTCGTCGCCGAAGGATTCGTGACTCTGGAGGAGTCGCCGAACCGTCTGACCGTGCGCGTGCTCGGCACCCGCGCGCAGGCGGAGAAGACGCTTGCGGTGCAGCTGCGCGATTTCACCCTCGATGGCCGCGCGTTCACGTCCAACACGATCGAGCCGAGTCTGCCCGCCGACATTGCCGCGCGTGTCGAAGCGGTGGTGGGGCTCAATGGGCTCGCCGCGCCACAGCGGCTCAACGCGACGTTCCGCTCGCTGGACCGCTGCATGCGCAACGCCGATGGCATCTACTCGCCCGACCTGCAGCTTGCCTGCACGCTGACCTACGCGCTGGATGCAGCGCTGTACGACATCGCCTGCGCCTTCGTCGTGGTGGCGATTCAGCTCGACCTGGGGCTCACCACTGGCATCGGCGGGATCGTGGTCGGCGGCGCGGTCAACAGAATCACCGGCTGCCATTTCGTGTATCCCGGCGGGCCGCTTCCCACCGCGCCCGCGACCGCCGGCCCGGTTGCGCCGCCGCCGCCCGGTAGCGGGCAGAAGGTCGGCATCGTCGCCTTCGACAGTTATCGCACCAGCGACATCCAGAACTGGTTTGCGCTGGTGGGCTTCGCACCCTCGCAGATCGCGCGGCTCAGTCGCGTGGACATCAGCGGTGGCGCGGCACTCGGACCGGACCAGGACGAGGTCGTGCTGGACGTCGCGCAGGTGATGTTCCTCGCACCCGGCGCGGACGTTACCGTCTACAGCATGCCGCCCGGGCTCGGCAGCTTCCAGTCGATGTTCAACCGCATGCTCACCGACGGCATGGATGTGGTGAGCAACAGTTGGGCGTATTGCGAAAGCCAGACATCGCTTGCCGATGTGAGCAGTTTAGACAGCGTTCTCGCGTCGATGGCGCTGTCGGGCATCACCGTGCTCAACGCCAGCGGTGACAGCGGCAGCACCTGCCTCGATGGCAGCCCGAACACGGTCACCGTACCGGCCAGCAGTCCGCGCGCAACGGCGGTCGGTGGCTCCAGCTATACGTGGGGTCCGGCACCGCTGTACGGCGCTACCGAGCGGTGGTGGGACGGCAGCAGTTCCACGCCGTCCGCTGGCCAGGGTGGCTTCGGGACCAGCCGCTTCTTTGCGCGTCCGGTCTGGCAGGACGGTTTCTCCGGCGCGTCCGGTCGTTCCATACCCGACGTGGTGGCGGCCGCGGATCCGGTGACCAACGGCAAGGCAATCTGTGTGGCCGATGCTGGCGGCTGCCCGACCGGTGCTTTCTACGGTGGCACCAGCGTCGCCGCACCGCTGTGGGCGGCGGTCGTTGCCGACCTCAATGCGGGACTCGGAACGAACCTCGGTTTTCTCAATCCACAGCTCTACGCGTTGAACGGCACTCCCGCGCTTCACGGCGCCGGTGAACTCGCCAGCGACTTCGCGCATGTCGGTCTGGGATCGCCCAACGTAGCGCAGCTCTATGTTCGCCTCAGCGGCCAGCCGGTCGGTGCCGTCGACAGCGCGCGCACCGACGTCGCTGCACTGCCCGCGGAGATCGCCGCGGACGGCGTCAGCAGCGGCAGTGTGGTCGTGCAGCTGCGCGATGCCCGTGGACTTCCGGTGGCCGGCAGGACCGTGAGTCTTGCCGCGAGCGCCGGCGTGCCGGTGCAGATCGTGCCGCCGATCACGCAGGTCAGCAGCAGCAACGGAACGATGCGTTTCGCCGTGCGTGGCACGTCCGTTGGCGTCGCGACCCTGCAGCCGACCGACGTCGGCAGCGGGCAGCTACTCGACGTTGCCACCCTGCGGTTCGTTCCGCCTCCGGCGACCAGCGGTTCGATCGCCGCATTCCCGACCAGCGTGCAGGCCAACGGCACCAACACCACCACGATCACCATCAACCTGCGCGATGCGCGTGGACTGCCGGCGGTCGGCAAGCGCATCCGGCTTTCGGCCGGCGGCGCACAGGCGCTGGTCACCGGCCCGTCGCCGCCGATCACCGACGCGCAGGGACAGATCCTGTTCATCGCGCGCAATCAGATTGCGCAGTCGGTGGTGTTCAGCGCGATCGACGAAACCGACGGCGAGCTGCAGGTGCCCGGCTCGGCTACCGTGGCGTTCGTCAACTCGACCAACGGGTCGTGTGCCGGGGTGCCGATCGCAGCCGCAGGCTGGTCGGTTGCTGCCTTCGCTACCGGCTTCTTCGGCGAAAACTTCTTCTATGGCGGCGTGAACTGGGGCGGCTGCCCCGGCGCGTCGAACCCGACTTTCGATACCGCCGGCAATGTCTTCATCGCCAGCTTCCGCACCGGCGATCTGTTCCGCTTCGGATTCGCCGGCGGGGTGGCGACCTCGCCATTGTCCAACGGCGGCATCACGCTCGGGCAGCCGGTGCTGGCCGCGGACGGCCGCTTGTATGCCGCGCTTGGGGCGGCGAGCAACGGTGCCAGCAGTGGTGCGATCATCGAGATCGACCCCGGCAGCGGTGCCACGTTGCGAACTGTCGCCTCCGGTCTTAGTTGTCCGAGCGGGCTCGCAGTCGATCCACTCGGTGGCGACCTGTTCTTCGTCAATCAGTGCACCGGTGGCGGCCTCGACAATGCCTCTTTGTACCGGCTGACCGATCCCGCCGGAACCGATCCGCTCCGCCCGACCGCGGTCGTGGTGTATGCCACCCTGCCCGAGTCGCCCAACGGCGTGGTCAGCTTTTCGCCGGACGGCACGCTGTATGCGGCCGTAGGCTACTCCGGCAGCAACCCGCGCGTGGTGCGGGTCAGCGCGACCACCGGTACGCAGCCACCGACGCTTGCGCCAATCGCCGGATTGAGCGCGATCTATTGGGTCAACGTTGCCGAAGTGAACCCCGATGGCAGCGCACGTTCGCTGCTGGTATTGAGCAACAGCAATCCCGTCCGCGTGCAGCTCGCCGACCTCTCGACGACGCCACCGACGCTTGCGCCGGTGACCGACAATCCGCTCAGCACTGGAACGATCGGGCCCGATGGGTGTCTCTACACCTCGGGTTCCAGCGCGATCTACCGGATTACTCCGCAGATCGGCCCGTGCCGGTTCCGCGCGACCAATCCGTCTCCGGCGCTGCTGTTGTCGCCCTCCGAGTTTGTTCCGCAGCCAACCCAAGGCGGCAGCGTCACCTTTGCAGCGCAGCTGAGCAATGCCGTGCCGCCGGCGGGCATGGCGGTGGCATTCCAGTCGCTGGGCGCCAACGAGGCGCTGGGGATCGTGCCGCTGGACGCCAGCGGACGCGCGAGCTTCGTGCATACCGGGCTGGCAGCGGGCCTTGACGATGTGCGCGCGCGGATCGTGCTCAACGGCGCCGAACTGCTGTCGAACCCGGCCCGCGTATTGTGGGGCGCCGGCATCCGGCGCACCGCGGTCGATCTCGCGCTTTCGCTTACGCGCGGCGGCAGTGGCCGCACCGCGCTGCTGCGCGCAGCGCTGCTCGACCTCTCGGCCACGCCGCCGGCAGCACTGGCGGGTGCCACGCTCGCATTCTCGCTGGGCAGCACATCCTGTCAGGGCACGACCGATGCGCAGGGAATCGCGAACTGCAGCGTCGTGTTGCCGGCCGCGGGAACCTACACTCTCGCAGTCAGCTACGCCGGGGCTTCAGGACTTTCGCCCAGCTCCGCAAGCCGCCTGTTCCTGATCAGCGACGGCGGACTCTACGACGACATGTTCAAGGACGGATTCGAGTAGCGGCGATTTGCTGCAACACCGGCGGGGGGCAAGCCTCGATGTCCGCGCGGCAAGTGCGACGATATGAATTGCGCTTGCGCATCGCGGAGAGGCAGGCATTGGCCGCGGGCTTCAGTTGTTCATGAACGTCGGTGGCGGAAACAGCGCGATCTTCGCCTGTTCGCGTGCAGCACGCGCGGCGCTCCAGTCCGTGTGCAGGAACGCGTGCACCGCAGCTACTTCATCGCCGGTGAAGTACGTGAGCTGCTCGGGTGCGACGATGCCCATGATGCTGCCTTGCGCGTACATGTCCCGCCCGGCACGCGTCACGCCGGTCTTCAGCAGCGTCCTGAACTCGGGCAGGGAGTACGCCCGGACGACGAGCAGCGAAGGCGCGTTGAGGATCTCCTTCGGTGTCTGGTGATGGCAGTTGACGCAACCCGCCAGGTAGGCGAGTCGCTCGCCGGACAATGCGGGTGTTGCGACCACTGGCGATGTGCTCGCCACACGCTCCGCCGTGCACGCAGACAGCAACACGGCGAGACAAAACGTCGTTAACGCAATGACTGCTCTGCGCATGTCGAACTCCGGTCGGAAAGTTGAAGGAACGTCAAGCCGTCATGCCGGTGGCGAACTCAATGATCGTTCGTTTAGGAGTGTTGGCATCGCCGCAGCGAACCGCGTTGCGTGTCGGTGCGCATCCCCCCCAAGTAATGCGGAAAATCGGGATCGAAGAGGCCAGCCCGCGAGGCCGCCAGTACCCGTGCTGGCAATGTGGCGCCCACTGTGGCTGATTCGCACTGCTGCCGGCTGGCCGATGACCCCCTGCGTACTCGTTTCGCGTTTCGCACCAGAACAGGACGCAGACCGACGACGCAGACCGGGACACCCGCAGACCGGGATACGCAGACCGGGACATGCACCGAAACGTGCCAAAAATATGCTAATCCTGATCGGTTACCCCACGCCACGGATGCAGCGGCGCTGCAATTCAAGGCGCCAATCGGGACAGGCAGGCAGGTCGGGCGCCAATCGGGCGCCAATTGGGACAGCCAATTGGGACAGGCATCATTGGCAGGTCGGGGGCGACGGCACCGTTCAGTGCCAGTCCTGGTCTGCCGTGCTTCACGTTGAGTATCGTCGCCGCGATCGTGATGGCAGGTCGGGGCGATCTGCTCTACGAGGCCTGCGCGTAGCGTGGGTCGTCCCGACCCGCGGCGCTGCGCATCACGTTGACTAGCGTCGTCGCGATCGCATCGATGATCGTCGCTGCAAGCGTGATGGCAGGTCGGGGCGACCTGCTCTACGATCGAGGCGGCCGGGACACGATTGGTGACGGGGAAATCCATCGCTCTGGGCATCGTTCCGGGTAGGGCTCGGCGACAGCGGAGGCTGGTTGATGCCTGTCCGCTTCTGCCTCCGGTCCGCTTCTGCCTCCGCTTCTGCCTGTCCGCTGACGTCTGTCCTGATTCGCCATCCTTTTGTGTACTCACAGGGGGTGCGTGCCGCGCGCAGGTTCCGGCTTTGCTGAACATTCAGTCTGGGAGATCTTCATGATCACATCATGGTCTGTTGCTTGCAGGTCGATCCGGCCCGGTACCGCCGGTCGGCGCATGTCGCGCGCCGCGTCAGCCGCCGCGCTCTTCGGTCTGCTCGCTGGCGGCATCGGTTCGCCGGTGCTCGCGCAGGGTTCACTTGGCACCGCTTTCACTTATCAGGGCCAGTTGAAAGAGTCCGGCCAGCCGGCCAGCGGCCTGTTCGACCTGCAGGTCTGTTTGTTCGACTCGCCCTCGAACGCAGTGGCTGTCGCGTGCGCCCCCGACTTCGGCGACGTGCCGGTCGAGGCCGGTGTGTTCACCGTCGCACTCGACTTCGGCGCGTCCGCTTTCGTAGGTCAGCAGCGATTCGTGGAACTGCGTGTGCGACCGGGCGCCAGCGTCGATAGTTACACCACCCTCGCTCCGCGCCAACCCGTGCGTCCCTCGCCCGAAGCGCTGCGCGCTGCTGCCGCCAGCGCCGCACCCTGGAGTGGTTTGACCGGCGTGCCGGCCGGCTTCGCCGATGGTATCGACAACAACAGCGGCGGCACGGTGACCAGCGTGACCGCCGGAGCGGGTCTCAGCGGCGGCACGATCGCCGGCAGCGGCACGATCGGGATTGCCGACGGGGGCGTGGGTTCAGCGCAGATCGCCGACGGCGGCGTCGCCGCGGTCGATGTGGCGCCCGACAGCCTCGGCGCCGCACAGATTGCCAGCAACGGCGTCGCTGCGGCTGAACTGGCCGACAACGCGGTGGACACCGCAGCGGTGCTCAACCTCGCGGTCACCCAAGCCAAGATCGCCACGGGTGCGGTGGGCTCGGGCCAGTTGGCTGCAGGCGCGGTGGGGCTGGCGCAGATCAACGGCGCGCAGGTTCAGGCGCGAATCACCGGCACCTGCGCGATCGGCGAGTACTTCCGCGGCATCAACCTCGACGGCAGCGTGGCCTGTGGGGAGTTTCCGGGATCACCGCCGCGGATCAGCGCCGTGGACGACCCGCCGGCCAATAGCGTGGGCTTTGCCTCGTCCATCGCCATCGGCGCCGACGGCCTGCCGGTGATCAGCTACCAAGACTTCACAGCCCTCGCGCTCAAGGTCGCGAAGTGCGTCAACGCTGCCTGCACGTCGGCCGCCACGATCACCACCGTGGACGACCCGGCCAACAGCGTGGGCTTTGCCTCGTCCATCGCCGTCGGCGCCGACGGCCTGCCGGTGATCAGCTACCGCGACAGCGGGGCCAGCGCGCTCAAGGTCGCCAAGTGTGCCAACGCCGCGTGCACCGGCCCCGCCACGATCACCACCGTGGACGACCCGGCCAACCAGGTCGCCGCTGACACGTCGATCGCCATCGGCATCGACGACCTGCCGGTGATCAGCTACAACGACTTCACGGCGGGCGCGCTCAAGGTCGCGAAGTGCGTCAACGCCGCCTGCACAGGGGTCGCCACGATTAGCATCGTTGACGACCTGGTCGACTTCGTCGGCTTTGAAACGTCCATCGCCATCGGCGCGGATGGCCTGCCGGTGATCAGCTACGCCAACAGGGCGGCCGGCACACTCAAGGTTGCGAAGTGCGCCAACGCCGCATGCACAGGGACTGCCACGATCACCACCGTCGACGACCCGGCCAACAGCGTGGGCGCTGACAACGCCATCGCCATTGGCGCTGACGGCCTGCCGGTGATCAGCTACCGCGACTCCACGGTCAACGCGCTGAAGGTCGCGAAGTGCGCCAACGCCGCCTGCATCGGGGCCGCCGCCATCACCACCGTGGACGACCCGGCAAACCAAGTCGGCTTCGACACGTCGATCGCCATCGGCGTAGACGGCGTGCCGGTGATCGCTTATCACGACAGCTCGGCGTTTGCGCTCAAGGTCGCCAAGTGCGCCAACGCCGCCTGCACGGGGGCCGCCGCCATCACCACCGTGGACGACCCGGTAAACCAGGTGGGCTTTGATCCGTCCATCGCCATCGGCGCCGACGGCCTGCCGGTGATCAGCTATCGCGACGATACGGCTGGCACGCTCAAGGTCGCCAAGTGTGGCGCCCGGGGCTGCCAGTGAGACCTTCCCTGCAGCCGCCCGGGCCGCGCCTTGCGCAAGCATGCGCTCGCAACTGGCGACACCTTGCCGGTCTCGCGTGCGTTGTGCTGTTGGCGCCAATGGCCGCCCTCGGCGCCGCAGCACCCGAATCGGGCGCGGCATCGCCGTCGACTCTTGACGCTCCAAAAGGAAATGCTTTCGCCGTCTCCCGCCACGTCATCGCCGGCGGCGGCGGAACCTCCAGCGGCAGCACCTTCACCATCCGCGGCAGCATCGGCCAGGCCGATGCCGATCCGCTGCAGCCCGCCACCGGCGGCGTGTTCGCCATCAGTGGCGGCTTCTGGCCCGGCATCGCCCCGGCGGCACCGCCCGCCGATGCGATCTTCGCCAACGGCTTCGAGCCTGTCTCGCCCTGAGCAGTGAGTAGGGGAAATTCGGGCAATCCGGCGCGCAGGGTCCGTGGATAAACGGGACGAACACGGTGATTGGGACACGGTGATTGGGACAGGCATGGTAGTGACACGGTGATTGGGACAGGCATGGTAGTTGGGAGGGAGTGATCGGGACAGGCATCGGGGTGATTGGGACAGGCGGGAGTGATCGGGACAGGCATCGGGGTGATTGGGACAGGCATCGTTCCGTGCCATTGCCTGCGAGGTGACGCGCGCTATCGGGGTGGTCGACCGCTACTCGAATCCGTTCGCGAAGATCAGCGGAGAGGCGGGCGTGTTGGTGCGGATGTCGGCGGCTTCCGCGTTGGCATCCAGCCGTCGCCACGGACCGGCGGGCGGATTGGGCGGCGACACGATGCCGGCGCTGGTGACGGTGAGCGGGGCGTACAGCACGCGGGCGCGCCAGTGGTAAACACGATCCATGCCCAGACCGGTGAGGGGCAGCGTCAGGGTGCTGCCTTGCGGGTTGGCGCCGAGCTCGGTCCAGGTGCTGGTGCTGCGGGTATCGCACAGCAGCGAACCGAACGCGCTGCCGTTGGGACAGGCCTCGACTTGCAAGCGGGCACGCTCGCGGCTGCGCGGGCTGGTCGCCTCGATCGCGACCACAAAGCCATCGGCCTGTTGCGACAAGCCCCAAGGCTGGACCGGCGTGCTGCCATCGCCGCGGAACTGACTCGCGAGCACCGGCCGGCCCCGGGCCGTGCCGTGGTAGACGAAGGCCGCGCCTTCGTCGGTCTCGCCGTTGTCGTAGAACAGGGCCCCGACGATGACGTCGGCAAAGCCATCGCCGTTGACATCGCCGGCGCCGGCCACCCTGGTGCCCAAGGACGCACTCGCCTGGTTCGATTCCAGTTGCGCATCGGCGGTGGCGTTGAAGGCGCCGCCGCCGCCGAAATACACGAAGGCCGCGCCTTCGTTGGTCTGGCCGTTGTCATAGAGCTGGGCACCGACGATGACGTCGGCAAAGCCATCGCCGTTGACATCGCCGGCGCCGGCTACGCTGACTCCAAAGTTCGCATCCGCCTGATTCGCTTCCAGTTGCGCATCGGCGGTGGCATTGAAGGCGCCGGCGCCGCCGAAATAGAGGAAGGCCGCGCCTTCATCGGTCTGGCCGTTGTCGTATCGGCCGGCCCCGACGATGA
>JBBSDI010000028.1:0-18812 GCA_038249585.1 Lysobacterales bacterium
CGGAACGTATCGGACCGAAGATGTCGTTGATTTCCACCCCCGTCTCGTTCGGCGAGTTGATCGACAAGATCACCATCCTCGAGATCAAGTCCGAACGCATCGCCGATCCGGCCAAGCTGGACAACGTGCGCGGTGAGCTGGAGTTGCTGCGCGATACATGGCGCGGCCACCCGGCAGCGGCCATCGATATCGTCAGCCTGCAGGGCGCGCTCAAGCAGGTCAATGAGCGCCTGTGGGTGATCGAAGACGAGATCCGGGTGCAGGAACAGCGCCAGCTGTTCGATGCGACATTCGTCAAGCTGGCCCGTTCGGTGTACTTCGAGAACGATCAGCGTGCAGCGCTCAAACGTCAGATCAACCTGCGGCTGGGCTCGACCCTGATCGAAGAAAAGTCCTACCAGGACTACGGCAACGCACGGCCGGCCTGAGGCGAAGCGAGCAGGGCATCGAGTCGCTCGATCACCGCTTGGGTTTCGACCAGCGCCATCACCTCCGGATACTCCAGCTTGGTGCCCCACGGCAACGCCTGTGCTGGTTTGCCGCGAAAGCGCCGCGCGGCTGCGTCGTAGCGATCGACACACCAATGCCGCGAAGCGTACGGGCCGCTGCGCGCCGGATTGCTGGCCGCATGCAGCCCGATCACCGGCGTGCCCATCGCGTTGGCCATGTGCATCGGGCCGGAATCCGGAGTGATCAACGCGACCGCGCGTTGTGCCAATGCGAGGAATTGCTTGAGCGTGTCCTTGCCGACCAGATCCAGCACCGGCTGGCGCATTGCAGCGAGGATTGCATCGGTGGTGCGTCGCTCCAGCGCGCTGCGTCCGCCGCAGATCGCGACCCGCAAGCCATGGTGGGCGACCGCATGGTCGGCTACGGCCGCGTAGCGTTCGGGCAGCCAGTTGCGCAGCGGATGACTGGCGCAGGGACTCAGCAGCAGTGTCGGCGCATCGCCGGGCAACAGTAGTGCTGCAATCGCGGCATCCTGTTGCGGGACCGGAATATCCCAGCGCACTGCCGTCTGGCGCAGTCCCAGCGGTTCGCAGAAGCTGCCGATCGCATCCAGCACGTGCATCCCGCTGCCGGCGGCAATACGTTCGCCGATGAACAATCCGTGCAGGTCTTTCGAGCGTGCGCGGTCGTAGCCGATCCGCCGCTGCGCGCGGACCAGTGCCGACAGCAGGTTCGCGCGAAGTGCTACCTGGCACTGCATCAGCACGTCGAAGCGCCGTCCGCGCAGTTGCGCGGCAAGGGCGCGGAATCCGGCTACGCCCGCACGCTTGTCGAAGGTTAAGAACTCGACGCCGGGCAGGTCGCCGACCAGTCGCGCCTCCAGCTTGCCGATGATCCAGGTGATCGCGGCGTCTGGAAAAGCGTCACGCAGGGTGTGCACCAGCGGTACCACATGGGTTGCGTCGCCGAGAGCGGATAGCCGGAGGATGCAGATCGAGCGTGGTGCGGACATTGGGCGGGGAATGGGTAGCCGAACTCGGATCGATGCCTGCCGCACTGCCGGCGCACGCTATCCCGACCCTTGGATTAGGTTCTAAACTGCAGCCATGGAGAGCCACGGCATGCCAGCGGACTGTAACGGAGATTCTGCAGCGGCGGCCCAACTGTCGGGTTGCGCCATGATCGTGCAGGCGTGTCGGGTGCCAGGATGGGTACCGGACACTGTCCGCCGTGCAAGGACCGACCGGCGATGCGATGCAGTCGGAAAGTGAAGCGTCTTGCCGATGGTGCCGCCGTGTTCGATGCCGCGCGGCTGCCCGCTGGACCTGAATCGTGCTGGTTCGATGCCGACTGGTGGCGCACCCGCGGACCAGTGAGCACGCCTTCCGGCGGGCGTGGTTCGGCGCTGGTGGTGCGCACGCCCGCGGGGGCTGCGGTGCTGCGCCACTATCGTCGCGGCGGACTGATGGCACGGGTAAACCCGGATCGCTACCTGTGGCAGGGCGAGGACCGCACCCGGCCGTTCCGCGAGTTCGACCTGCTCGCGGAGATGGTTGCCGAGGGGCTGCCGGCACCCGCACCGCTGGCCGCGCGCTACACCCGCATCGGTCCGTGGTATCGCGCCGACCTGCTCACGCAGGCGATCGAAGACGCGAATACCCTCGGCCAGCGGCTGACCGATGCACCTTCGCAGATCGATTGGGCGCTCATCGGTGCGACCATCGGCCGCTTCCATGCGCGCGGGTTCTTCCATGCCGACCTGAATGCGCACAACGTGCTGTTGTGCGGAACCGCTTGCCACCTGATCGATTTCGACCGCGGTGAACGCCGCGCACCTGCCCCTGCATGGATGCAGGCCAACTTGGCGCGGCTGCGGCGCTCGCTGGACAAGCTGTCGGCGGCACAGCGCTTGCCTGACTTCGATGGCGAACGCTGGCTGAGCCTGCAGCGCGCGCATGCGCAGATCGTGGAGAAGGGCGCATGAGCCTGCACCTGGTATTCCTTGGCGTGGGCAGCGCACAGGCCGTGGAGCTCGGCTCATCGAACGCGGTCATCGAGCGCGATGACGCGCCGCTGCTGATGATCGACTGTGGACCGGAGGGGCTGAGCGCATTCATCGACCGCTACGCCAGCACGCCGGATGCGCTGTTCATCACCCATGCGCACATGGATCACGTGGCCGGCCTGGAGCGGCTGTTCTATCGCGTGTATTTCGATCCTGCACGCCGCGGTCGCGTGCGCCTTTACGTTCCGATCGGTGTGATCGGCGTGCTGCACGACCGCCTGGCGACCTATCCGAACGCGATCGCCGAGGGCAGCGGCAACTTCTGGGACGCCTTCCAGGTGATTCCGGTACTGCGCGGGTTCTGGCATGCAGGGCTGTGGTTCGACACCTTCGCAGTGCGCCATCATTCGCCCGGCTCGGCGTTCGCGATCGGACTGCGCAACGCGATGGTCTGGACTGGCGATACGCGGCCGATTCCCGAACTGCTGTCGCACTACGGTAGCGGCCGCGAATTGATTGCTCACGACTGCACCTTGCACGGCAATCCATCCCATACTGGCATCGACGATATCGAACGCGAGTACCCGCCGGCGCTGCGGCAGCGGCTGGTGCTCTATCACTACGGTTCGCTTGCCGACGGCGAGGCGTTGCGCGCGCGCGCGCCGCGGGTGGCCACCACGGGGGAGCGCATCGAGCTTGGCGCCTACGAGCCGGCAGCGGACGCAGGTCGTGGCTGAGTCGATTCCCCTGCACTGGATCGAGGAGCCGCAGCAGATGGATCGGCTCGGTCGGCCCTTGCGCGACCTGCGCATCTCGGTGATCGACCGCTGCAACTTCCGCTGTCCCTACTGCATGCCGGAGGAGCGCTATCCGCGCGATGAGCGGTTCCTCGACGCGGCACAGCGGTTGACGCCTGCCGAGATCGAGATCTTGGCGCGTGCCTTCGTCGCGCTCGGGGTCGACAAGCTGCGCCTGACCGGTGGCGAGCCCCTGCTGCGCCGCGATCTGGCCCAGATCGTCGAGCGGCTGGCGCGCATCGACGGCGTGCGCGATCTTGCCTTGACCACCAACGGCAGCCTGCTGGAGTCGCAGGCAGCGACCCTGCGCGCAGCGGGCTTGCGCAGGATCACGATCAGCCTCGATGCGCTCGATCCGCAGCGGTTTGCGCAGTTGAGCGGTGGGCGCGGCGATCTGCATGCGGTGTTGCGCGGCATCGCCGCCGCCGAACGTGCCGGATTCAGCCCATTGAAGATCAACGCGGTGATCATGCGCGGCGCGAACGAGGCCGATGTGCTGCCGCTGGTCGCGCGCTTCCGCGCCAGCGGCCATGTGCTGCGCTTCATCGAGTACATGGACGTGGGAACCTGCAATCGCTGGCAATCATCGCAGGTGGTGCCGAGCGCTGAACTGGTCGCGCGCATCGCTGCGCGCTGGCCGATCCACCCGCTCGATCGTGCGTATCGGGGCGAGGTCGCCGAGCGCTGGGCCTTCGACGATGGCAGCGGCGAGATCGGGTTCGTGTCCTCGGTCAGCACGCCGTTCTGTGGCGACTGCCACCGCGCACGGCTGTCGGCCGACGGCAAGCTGTTTACCTGCCTGTTCGCCGCGCACGGCAGCGACCTGCGCGGACCGCTCCGTGCAGGCGAAGACAGTGCCACGCTGGCCGCACGGATCGCGACCCTGTGGCGCGGCCGCGCCGATCGCTACTCCGAGCAGCGTGCCGGACTGCCGGCGCCCGCCGCGCCTGCGCGGGTCGAGATGTTCCGGATCGGCGGCTGAGCAGATGGCCGCGCGCAAGCCCACGCTGTCGCACCTCGATGCTGGTGGGCGGCCACGCATGGTGGACGTGTCGTCCAAGCGTGTCAGCCTGCGCGTGGCGCAGGCACAGTGCCTGGTGGTGCTGCCGGCCGCAGCGGCCGCCGCGCTGCGCGGTGGTGGGCTGCGTACGGCCAAGGGTCCGGTGTTCGATACCGCGATCATCGCCGGTACCATGGCAGTCAAGCGCACCCACGAGCTGATTCCGTTCTGCCATCCGCTGGCGCTGGAGTCGTGCCAGTTCACCCTGGCCTTCGATGATCCTTGCACCATCCTCATTGGTTGCCGCGTGGCCGTGCGCGGTCGCACCGGCGTCGAGATGGAAGCGCTGACCGGCGCGACCGTGGCTGCATTGACGGTGTACGACATGTGCAAGGCGCTGTCGCACCACATCGTGATCGGCCCGGCACGCCTGCTTTCAAAGCGCGGTGGGCGCAGCGGCGCGTGGGTCGCACCGGCATGAGGATCACGGTGCGCTACTTCGCCAGCTTGCGCGACCAGGCGCAATGCGAGGTCGAGCAGGTGAGCGCCGCTGGCGATGCAGCCGCGCTGTACGAATCGCTGCGCGCACGCCACGGGTTCAGCCTGCCGCGCGAGCGCCTGCGGGTCGCCCGCAATGGCCAGTTCACCAACTGGGACACCGCACTCGTCGACGGCGACGAGATCGTGTTCATCCCGCCGGTATCCGGAGGCTGAGGTGTTCGCCTTGCACACCGAGCCGTTCGATACCCACGCGCTGCGTCGCGCGCTCGTGCACGACAGCGCCGGCGCGGTGGTCGTATTCGAAGGCGTGGTGCGCAACCACAACGACGGGCGCTGCGTGTGCAGCCTGCGCTACGAGGCATACGCCGAGCTCGCACTTGCCGAGGGTGCGCGCATCGTCGACGCGGCACGCCAGCGCCAGCAGGTCGCGGCGGTGATCTGCGTGCACCGAGTGGGCACGCTGCAGGTGGGCGAGATCGCCGTGTGGGTCGGCGTAGCGGCGGCCCATCGGGATGCGGCATTCGCGGCGTGCCGCGAGGTGATCGATGCGGTAAAGCAGCAGGTTCCGATCTGGAAACACGAAGACTACGTCGACGGCAGCAACGAATGGCTGCATCCGCTATGAGCAGGCCCTTGCAGCAGCTGGCGCATGTGGCGCTGATGGTACGCGAGTACGACGAGGCGATTGCCTGGTACACCGGCATGCTGGGCTTTCGCCTGCTGCAAGACATCGACCTTGGCGGTGGCAAGCGCTGGGTACTGGTGGCGCCGCCGGGCGCTGAGGTTGCGTGCCTTTTGCTGGCGCGTGCGATCAATGCGCGGCAGCAGTCGCGCATCGGCGATCAGACCGGCGGTCGGGTATTCCTGTTCCTGCACACCGACGACTTCTGGCGCGACTATCGCGCGATGCTCGCCCGCGGCGTGCGCTTTTCACAAGCCCCGCGCGAGGAGCCCTACGCCACCGTGGTGGTGTTCGAGGATCTCTACGGCAACCGCTGGGACCTGCTGCAACCGCGCGACGCTGCTGCACCCACCGCACCGAGGACATGACTTTGCTTGTCTGCGCAGGGGGGTTCGAGTAGCATCTTGCGCCCCGCTGGTGATCCGGTTGTGCGCGGCAACGGGAATGGCGTGCTTCAGCGACGTCGCCCAGCGCAGTTCCAGCCACCCGCGGCGGTCGTGGAGAGGTGTCCGAGTGGCTTAAGGAGCACGCCTGGAAAGTGTGTATACGGCTTATCCCCGTATCGCGGGTTCGAATCCCGCCCTCTCCGCCAGTTCGAGTGCGCTGATCTGCATGCGCACCGGTTTCACCGTATTTGCGCCATGACTTCAATGGTGGTCCCCGTCGGTTCCCCGCGACGATAGGCGGCAAATTCCGCCAGGCCCGGAAGGGAGCAACGGTAGTCGCTGATTCGGGTGCCGGGGTTCGGCCGGCGGGGGCCGCCACCCATTCGACGCGCAGTCGGCTTGCCGGCGTGCATGCGCGATCACGGCGATAGCCACACCGGGCCGAGGTTGGCACAATCGGCGTCCGGCACGGGAATCGCGATGTCCTATCAAGTACTCGCCCGCAAGTGGCGTCCCAAACGATTCGCCGAACTGGTCGGCCAAGAGCACGTGGTGCGTGCGCTGAGCCACGCGCTGGTCAGTGGGCGCATCCACCATGCGTACCTGTTCACCGGCACCCGCGGGGTGGGCAAGACCACGATTGCGCGGATCTTCGCCAAGTCGCTGAACTGCGAAACCGGGGTAAGCGCTGAGCCCTGCGGCGTTTGCGCGATCTGCCGCGACATCGACGCGGGCCGGTTTCTCGATCTGCTGGAGATCGATGCGGCCAGCAACACCGGCGTGGAGAATGTGCGTGAGTTGATCGAGAACGCGCAGTATCGGCCGGTGCGCGGTGGCTACAAGGTGTACCTGATCGATGAGGTGCACATGCTGTCGAAGCATGCGTTCAATGCGCTGCTCAAGACGCTCGAGGAGCCGCCCGGACACGCCAAGTTCCTGCTCGCGACCACCGATCCGCAGAAGCTGCCGGTAACCGTGCTCTCGCGCTGCCTGCAGTTCAACCTCAAGCGCCTGTCGGAGGAGCAGATTTCCGGTCAGCTCGAGCGCATCCTTGAGGCCGAGGGAATCGCGCACGATGCCGATGCGGTGGCCGAAATCGTGCGTGGCGGCAACGGGTCGATGCGCGATGCACTGTCGCTGCTCGACCAGGCGATCGCTTTCGGCGGCGGCAAGCTGGCCGGCGACGAAGTGCGCAGCATGCTGGGCACCATCGATCGCGCGCGCGTGGGTGGCTTGATCGAGGCGATCGCCGCCGACGACGCGGGCGCACTGTTCGCGCGGATCGCCGAGATTGCCGAG
This sequence comes from Lysobacterales bacterium, assembly GCA_038249585.1. Taxonomy (GTDB): domain Bacteria; phylum Pseudomonadota; class Gammaproteobacteria; order Xanthomonadales; family Ahniellaceae; genus UBA4656. The sequence continues at coordinate 7,121 of JBBSDI010000028.1, forward strand.
TTCGTGCCCGACTTCGCCACCGTGCTCGACGAAGTGGCCGCACTGCTGCACCGTGTCCAGTTGCACCAATTCCTGGGCGCGGGCGCCGCGACCGCGGAGCCGGCGGTCGCCGCGCTGGCGCAATCGGTGGCTGCAGACGAGGTCCAGTTGCTCTACCAGCTATCGATCACCGGGCGTCGCGACCTCGGGCTTGCGCCGAATCCGCGCGCCGGTTTCGAGATGACCTTGTTGCGCATGCTCGCGTTCCGTCCTGCCGGCGCTGGCCCCGGCGTTGCGGTAGCACCGGCAGCGCAAGCTGCGCTGCCGCGCGCGCCCGCAGGCGTCACGCCGGTTACTGCGCCGCCGTCAGCGTCCGCGGCGCGGATTGCCGCGCCGCCTGCCAGCCCGACTTCAGCAGCAGGTCCCGCCGCGCCTGCGCGCAGTCTGGCTGCTGCTGCAGCGCCCGGATTGCAGTCGGCTGCGCCACCTTGGTCAGGTCCGATCGACGCCGAGCGCTGGTCCGCGCTGCTCGCCGGAATCAAGCTCAGCGGCCCGGTACGCGAGTTCGCCCACAACGTGGTGCCGCTGGATTTCAGCGATTCTCGTCTGCGGCTGGGATTGGCGCCGGGCTTCGAGCACCTGCGCAGCGACGGCATCCTGCGTTCGCTCAACACAGCGCTGGTGCCGGCATTGGGCAGCGGCCTTAAGATCCAGATCGAAGCGGTGCCCGCATCGTTCGAGACCGTGGCGCAGCGCACTCGCGCTGAATCCTCGCAGCGCCAGCAGCAGGCTGAGGCAGCGATCGCTGCCGATCCCGCAGTGCAAAGCATTGTTTCGCTGTTCGACGCGCGCGTCGTGCCGCAATCGACCCGCCCCAGCCAGCCGGAGTAGCGTGATGAAAGGTCCATTGGGAAGCCTGATGCAGCAGGCGCAGCGCATGCAGGAAAACCTCAAGCGCGCGCAGGAAGAACTCGCCGCGGTCGAAGTCAACGGCCAGGCTGGCGGTGGCATGGTCAGTGTGGCCATCAACGGACGCCACGAAGTGCTGCGGGTGAAGATCGATCCGAGCCTCGCCGGTGGCGACCTCGAAATGCTCGAGGACCTGATCGTCGCCGCCTGCAACGACGCCAACAACCGCATCGCCGAGGTCAGCCAGCAACGCATGTCGGAGGTCGCCGGCGGCATGAGCCTGCCGCCCGGCTTCAAGCTGCCGTTCTGAGCCGTGTCGGCCGGATCGCCGCTGCTGCTCGAACTGATCGACGCCCTGCGCTGCCTGCCCGGCGTCGGTGCCAAGAGCGCGCAGCGCATGGCCTTCCACGTGCTCGAACGCGATCGCGACGGTGCGCGGCGGCTTGCCGCGCGTCTGCTCGATGCGGTGGACCGGATCGGCCACTGCAGCCGCTGCCGCACGTTCAGCGAAGACCCGATCTGCGCGACCTGCAGCAGCAGCGCGCGCGATGCAGCCCTGCTGTGCGTGGTCGAGTCGCCAGTCGATCAACTGGCCGTGGAGCAGGCCACCGGCTATCGAGGGCTGTACTTCGTCCTGCTGGGGCGGCTGTCGCCGCTGGATGGGCTGGGTCCTGCCGAGTTGGGACTTGAGCAACTCGCCGCGCGCCTGCGCGAGGGCGAAGTGCGCGAACTGATCGTGGCGACCAACCCCACCGTCGAAGGCGAAGCCACCGCCCACTACATCTCGCAGATCGCGCGCGCGGCTGGTGTTCGAGCCAGCAGGATTGCGCACGGGGTGCCGATCGGCGGCGAGCTGGAGTTCGTCGACCGCGGCACGCTCGCGCATGCCTTCGGCACGCGCCACGAGATCTGAGTCCTGCTCTCCAAACGCAAACCCGGGTGCCACCATGCCGAGCCTGTTCAGCAAGATCATCGCGCGCGAGATACCGGCCCAGATCGTCTACGAGGACGAGCACGTGGTCGGTTTCCGCGACATCAACCCGCAGGCGCCACTGCACGTGCTGTTCGTGCCGCGACGCGAGATCGCAACGCTCAATGACCTGACTGCGGCCGATGCCGAGCTGATCGGCCGCCTGGTGCTGGCCGCAGCGCAGTTCGCGCAGCGCGAGGGCTTCGGCGAGAGCGGCTATCGAACGGTGTTCAACTGCAACCGCGATGGTGGTCAGACGGTGTTCCATATCCACCTGCACCTGCTGGCCGGGCGTGCGCTCGACTGGCCACCTGGCTGAGGCAGCCGGCCGTGTGCGCTGATCGTGGGCCCCGCTGCACCTGTACACATCATTGATGCGCCTCTGCTAGTTTTGGAGCTTCCGTCGGCGTGGCGGCAATCCAGTAGCGGAGACCCTTGCGATGAAGCGGATTTTTTGTGGCGCCCTGTTTGTTTTCTGCATGGATGCGCTCGCGGTCGAACCGCTGCCGGTCAAGGACTTCATGCGCCATGCCGAGTACAGCTCGGTCGAGATCTCGCCCGACGGCAAGTACCTCGCGGTCAGTGCCCCGATGGGCGAACGCGACATTCTGGTCGTGCTGCAGACGTCCGACCTCAAGCCGGTCAAGGTCAACCAGTTGCCCGACGGCAAGAGCGTTGGTGAGTATTTCTGGATTGGCCCCGACCGCCTGATGTTTACCGCCACGCGCAAGTTCGGGCAGTTCGCGGCCCCCTTCGGGACCGGCGAATGGTACGCGGTGAACGCCGACGGCAGCCGTCCGCGCGTGCTGGTCACGTATGAGGGCACGACCGTCGACGGGGCCAAGAAGTTCGACGAAAGATACCGGCCGCTGGCTGCCTTGCCCACGAACTCGTCCAAGGTGCTGGTGCAGTTGTCGTACTCGCAGGGCAGCGAGTCGGGCGATCGCGCCGACGTGCTGGAGATGAACACCTTCACTGGCCGTACCAAGCGCATTGGGCGCGCGCCGAAGCCGGGATGCAGCTTCGTGCTGGATGCCAGCGACCGCCCGGCCTACGTCAACTGCTTCGACAATTCGCAGCGCGACTACAACACCGAACAGCACCTGCAGGCGTATCACTGGGCCGATGAACAATGGAGCCTGGTGCATGATTCGCGCAAGACCGGCAATCGCCTGCGGGTGACGCACGTCGACCCGGACGGCACCGCCTACGCGGTCATGCACGACAACAAGGCGCCGAATCAGCTCGGAACCCTCGATCCGCGCAGCGGTGCCTTCAATACGCTCGATCGCGATCCGCGCGTCGATCTAGCCGCCAGCGTGTTATCCGCCGATGGCGACACCCTGCTTGGCGTGGTGCGCATGCCCGGCAAGCCCGATGTGCGTCTGCTCAACGACGCACATCCCGATGCGCAGTTGATCGCACGGCTGCGCGCATCGTTTCCGACCGAGTCGATACGGGTCACCAGCGCTACCGCCGACGCCAGGCAACTGGTGATCGAGGTCAGCAGCGATCGCAATCCCGGCGACTTCTATCTGTTCGATCGCGAGGAAGGCAAGGCGCGCTACCTGCTCAGCACGCGCAAGTGGATCGACTCGAAGAAAATGGCCGAGATGCGACCGTTCACCTTCACCGCGCGCGACGGCACCAAGGTATCGGGATACCTGACCCTGCCGCCCGGCAAACCGCTCGCCGGACTGCCGATGATCGTCAATCCGCACGGCGGCCCGCACGGCATCCGCGATTTCTGGGGTTTCAACCAGGAGACCCAGCTGTTCGCCAACCGGGGCTATCTGGTGCTGCAGGTCGATTTTCGCGGCTCCGGAGGCTATGGCCGCGCTTTCGAGACCATGGGCTACGGCCAATGGGGCGCGAGCATGCAGGACGATGTCACCGACGCGACCCGCTGGGCGATCGAGCAGGGTTTTGCCGATGAAGACCGCATCTGCATCTACGGTGCGAGCTACGGCGCTTACGCCGCGCTGATGGGCGCGGTGCGCGAACCCGATCTGTATCGCTGCGCGATCGGCTATGTGGGGGTCTACGACCTTGCCCTGATGTACAAGGAAGGCGACATCCCGCAATCGGATACCGGCGGAAACTATCTCGAAAGCGTGATCGGCAAGGACCGCAGCCTGTTGGCTTCGCGCTCGCCCGCTGCCCGTGCAGCCGAGATCAAGGTGCCGGTGTTCCTTGCCGCTGGCGGGCGCGATCAGCGCACACCGAAAGAGCAGACCGATTCGATGGCGGACGCGCTCGAGCGTGCGGGCAATCCGGTGCGCGTGAACGTATTCGAGCCGAAAGAGGGGCATGGCTTCTACGACGTCGTCGCGCGCGAGAACGTCTACACCCGGATGCTGGCGTTCTTCGGCGAGCACATCGGGTCTCCGGTGAGCGTCGGCACCATCACGAAAGACGCGGGTGCGGACGGCAACTGAGATCGCGAGCAGAGAAACGTGATGAAAGCGTTGAGGCACGGCTACACTTTTGCGTTAAGTTTCTGCTAAGTTCCCACGACGCGGCTGCCTGGGGACGAGAGCAGACCGTAGAATCCATTCCATTCCATCTTCTGACCGGGGGAGAAACGCAAGTGCTGAACAATTACCTACCCAAGCGCAACCTGCTGGCTCAGGCCACCATCGCTGCATTGTCCTTGCTGATCGCCATGCCAGCGGTGGCGCAGGATGAGGCCGAAAGCGACGAGTCGCCCGCATCCGAGGGCAAGGTCCTCGATGAGGTCCAGGTCATCGGTTCGCGCATCAAGCGCGCGACGGTCGAGGGACCGGCGCCGGTGACGATCATTACCCGTGAAGACTTCGAGCGCGAAGGCTTCAGGACGGTTGCCGATGCGCTGCAGACGCTGACCCAGAACACGGCGGTCTCGTTCACCGGCGACCTGGCGACCGCCGGATTCACCCCCAATGCGCAGGTCGTCAACCTGCGCGCTCTCGGTCCCGGCTACACCCTGTTGCTGATCAATGGGCGGCGTCCGGCGCAGTATCCGCAGCCCTACAACCGCGACAACAACGTGGTCAACGTGCGCGCGATCCCGAGCGCGATGGTCGAGCGCGTGGAGGTTCTCACCGGTGGTGCATCGGCGATCTACGGTTCCGATGCTGTCGCGGGCGTGGTCAACGTGGTCCTGCGCACCTCCTATGAGGGCAACAGCTTGCGCGCCTTCTTCGGCACCACCGAAGAGGGTGGCGGCAACAGCTACCAGCTCGAGTACGTCGGTGGCATGAGCGAGGATCGCTGGACGACCCTCTATGGCTTCCAGTACAGCAAGGCCGATCCGGTTTTCGCCAGCGAGCGCGAGTTCCTCGCCGACCTGCGCAACGGTCCGCTCGGACCCGTCACCAATCCACAGCTGGCGCTGGCCACGCTGCGCTTCAATCCGGCCAATGGCGGTATCAGCACCAGCATCTACTACCCCGGCGCGGCCAACTGCGATCGCTTCGGATACACCACGGTCACCACCGCCGCACGCGGTCAGTATTGCGGCGGCTTCACCGCCCCGGCGTCGCGCTCGATCTCCAACGAAGGCGAGACCTACGCGGCGCGCGTCTACACCACCTTCGATGCGACCGATGATGTCCAGCTGTTCGGTGGCTTGAACTACTACACCGCGGAACAGACCGCCAGCAGCGGCACGGAGTTCTGGAGCAGCTCGAACAACGTGTTCCTGCGCACCCAGGACGACCGCCAGGTCAACGGCTACTTCGACCCGCAGTTCAACGAATTCACCTTCCTGCAGCGCATCTTCAATCCCTTCGAGCTCGGTGGCGAGGAGGCCGCCAGCACGCTGTTCGATGAAACCACCTACGACATCCTGCTGGGTGCGCGTGGCACCTTCGCCGAGCGCTTCGACTGGGAGGCCGCGGTGTCCTACGGACGCTACGACTACGAACAGGATCGTCCGCGTCTGCTGGCGCAGGGCATCACCAACTACTTCCTCGGACCGGTGACCGGATTCCGTGCGGCGCCAAACGGTCTGCAGTACCCGATCCGGGCACTCAACCTGGAGCGCTGGAACGCGCCGATCACCGCGGAGATCTACCGTGGCTTCGCCACCCGGGTCATCAACGAGGGCGAGACCACGGCAGGGCAGGCCAACTTCTCGCTGTCGGGCGAGCTGTTCGAGCTGCCGGCCGGCCCACTGGGCTTTGCCAGCATCATCGAGTTCGGCCGCCAGACGGTGGACCTGCGCAGCGATCCGCGTACCAACCCGCTGCGTGCACGCGACGAGCAGACCGTCTTCAACCTGGTCAGCTCGGGGCGCACCGTGGGCGATCGCGACCGCGCCGCCATCGGTGCCGAGTTCCGCCTGCCGATCGTCGATGTGCTTACGGCGACCTTTGCAGCGCGCTATGACAAGTACGACGACATCACCGCAGTCGACGATGCGATCACCTACCAGGGCGGCCTCGAGTTTCGTCCGCTGGAGTCGCTGCTGATCCGCGCCAGCTATGCCACCAGCTTCCGCGCACCGGACCTGCAGCTGGTGTTTGCCGAGGGTGCCGCCTCCTTTTCGGGCGTGCTCGACGAGTATGCCTGTCGCGCAGGCGTCGGCGTAGCCGAGGGTCGTGGCCCGCGCACCCGCGCCGCATGCAATGTGACCGGCGATCCGACCATCTACACCACCCAGACCACCATCGCCGGCAACCCGCTGCTGGAAGAAGAAAGCGGTCGTTCGCAAACGGTCGGTTTCGTGTGGGATGCCACCGACAACCTGAGCCTGACCGCCGACTACTACCGGATCCGTCTGGAAGACCAGTCGCTGCAGCTCAGCTCGGCGTTCCTGCTCGCCAACGAGGCCAATTGCCGCCTTGGCGTGCGTCCGGACGGCAGGCCGTTCGAGAACGGCATCGATTCGGCGTTCTGCCAGAACATCTTCGGTCTGGTCTCGCGCCAGAGCGGGCAGACCACGACGCCGATCACGCGGATCAACTCCGCGTACATCAACGCAGCGCTCACCGACCTCAGCGGCGTCGATGCCAGCTTGCGCTACGATTACGACACCGACAACATCGGCCGCTTCATCCTCGATCTGGGCTGGTCGATCCAGCTGACCAACAAGTCGCGGCAGTTCTCCACCGATGCACTGGTCGACAACCGAGACCAGCTCGGCAACGACTCACGCAGCCGCGCCCGCGGCTCGCTGCAGTGGCGCTACGACGACTGGACGGCGACCGTGTTCGGTACCCGCTATGGCTCGGTGTTCAGCTTCGCTGGCGTTGCTGGAACCAATGCGGCCGGACGCAGCTTTTCACGTCGTCTGGCGCCATTCATGGTCTACAACCTGACCTTGAGCAAGACCATCACGAAGGACCTGAGCGCGTCGGTCGGCGTTATCAACGTGACCGACAACCAGTATCGCAAGGACAACAGCGCTACCGGCTATCCGTTCTTCGAGTACTTCCTTGGCGCCGATCCGCTGGGCCGTCGGTACCAGGTCCAGCTCGAATACAAGTTCTGATCGAACGCTTCACCGCAAACGAAAAAGCCCGGCCTTGTGCCGGGCTTTTTCATGGGTCCGCTGCGCTCGAATCGGGCTGCGCAAGTCGTACCGGTCGCACAGGCTTCGCCGGACTTCGCTATTCGGAAGGGGTTGCCGGCGCCGGCAGCGGCCGCGCGATCCGGTGGTAGCGGATCGAAGGTCCGTACCAGCGATTGAATCCGTAGGAGAACCACAGCAGGTCGGGGCGATCGTAGTAGTACCGATCGACGCGTTCGGGCCACAGGTAGACGGTACTGGCGGCGATCCGCGGCAGCTGCAGTTCGAACTCACCGACGCGCAGGCGCTCGCTGCCGTCGAGCATTCCAACCACGGTCACCTCGCGACCCTGGGTGAACACCGCTGGATCGTAGAAGCCGGCGCGGCAGGCCAGGAATCGACCTTCGCTGGCGTCGGACAGGCGCGGCCTGCCGGAGCCGGACAGCTCGCGGGACAGGATCTGGAAACAGGTGCGGTCGGCTTGCGGCACGACCTCGATCACCACGCCGCCCCAGCGCACCGTGGCATCTGCGCCCGCCGCGTCCTGTGGACTTTGCGAATCGAACTGTCCCTGCAGAGCTTTGGGTGAGGTGGCGCAACCGGCCACGGCAAGTACCAACAATGGAGCCAGCATTCGAATGTGCATGACCTCGTCGCTCCCGATCGAACCCAATGGTGTGGCGGTGCGGTCGGCCGTCAGCGCAATCGGAATGCGCGGGCGCGCTGGCGCCACTGGTCGACAGCGCCGCGACCAACCTGAGCCGTAGCGTAGCGCAGCGCAACGTAACCGTGCGTGAGCGCACGGATGGCATCGGCCTGCGCGGGCAGTGCTGCTGCCGCGCGTTCGCCGAAATCGTGCGGACCTTCGGCCGCTGCGCGCACGATGCCGGCCTTGGCCAATCGCGCGCACCAATCGCGCCAGGCCTCGCGCAGCGGGTCGCGACCCCGACGTCGGCGCCAGCCGCCCACCAGTGCGGCGAAGGCGAGCGCCAGAACGGCAGCACCCAGCAGCGCGAACGCCAGCTGCCGTCCGTCGTCGATATCGATGCCGACGTCGTCGAGCAGGTTGCGTTGACGGACCGCACTGAACTGCACCACGGCCTGCGTCCACCAGTAGCCGGCCAGATCGAAGCGGTCGCGCACGCCGGCCAGCCAGCCGCGTTCGTACCAGGTGCCGCCCGCCTCGAAGGCCTGGCGCGCGTCGCGCGACACGCGCTCGGGCGCGACCGCTGCGGTGGGATCGACCCGCACCCAGCCCTCGCCGGCGATCCAGATCTCGCTCCACGCATGCGCATCCGAGCGGCGCACGACGTAATAGTCGCCGCTGCGGTTGTAGTAGCCGCCCTGGAAGCCCACCACCACCCGCGCCGGCACTGCCGCTGCGCGCATCAGGAACACGAAGGCCGATGCGTAGTGCTCGCACCAGCCGCTGCGTACCTCGAAAAGGAAGTCGTCGATCGGGTCGCCGCCGAGCAGCGGCACTTCGAACGAATAGCTGAACGACTGGTTGAAGCTGCGCAGCGCCAGATCGGCGATTGCGCGCGGATCGTCGCCGACCTGCGTGCGCCAGTCCTGCGCCAGCGCGCGCGCGCGCGGATTGCCGCCGGCGGGCAGTTGCGTGCCCAAAGTGCGGACCCCGCGCGGCAGCTCGGTCTGCATCCTGTAGTTAGTGCTGGATTGACCGCGATAGCGCAGCGCGCTGCTCACCGGGCGCGCGGCACGGGCCTGGAAATCGGCGCTGAGCGTGGCATCCTCGGGTGGGCCGAGCGGCGCATCGAGCAGGAACAGCCAGCGCTTGTCGGTCGGCTCCAGGGTAATCTCGTAGCCGATGCCGGGGCCGCGCTGCTCGAGCGCGCGTTCGGCGCCGAACCCGCTCAACATCTCCGCGCCACGCCAGATGCGGCCATCGAAGTTCCACAGCACCAGGCCACGCCAATAGCGCTGTGCCGGCGGTGGCGGCTCGCCGTCGAAGCGCACCCGCATCGCCACCGAATCGTCCAGCGCGAGGCCGGCCAGTGCGCCGGGCTCCATCGTGTCGCTGATGCCGGTGCGCCCGGTGAACGCATCCTGCGGCGCGCCCCACATTGGCGCGGACAGGCGCGGAAACAGGAAAAAGCACACCAGCGCGAACGGAATCGCCAGCGCCAGATGGCGTGCGGCTTCGCGCAGGCCGGCTGACGAAAAAGCCCGCAGTGGCGCGCGCTGCGCCTGCTGTGCGGAGGCCGGATCGAGCTCGTACATCGCGGCCAACATCAACACGCACACAGCGGCAGTCATGGTTGCCTGCAGCATGCCCTGGTCGAACAGGAATCCAGCCATCGCGAGGAACGCGACCACGGTCAGCACGATGCGCGCATCGCGGCGGGTTTCGCTCTCGATCAGCTTGGTGACCAGCATCGCGGCCAGCAAGGCCGAGCCCGCCTCGCGACCGAACAGATTGCCCAGGCTCGACCCGACCATCGCCACCAGTGCCAGCACCACCAGCAGACGCAGCCATAGTGCGATGCGCCCGACCCCGCGCCAGCGCAGCGCCACGCGCAGCCCGAGCAGCAGCAGGAATGCGCTCAGCAGCGAGGCCGGCAGCCAGCGCGCATGCAGCAGGATACTGCCCAGCAGGGCCAGGGTAGTGGCCAGGAACGCCGCCCACGGCAGCGTATCGGCTACGGCAGCAGGGCGAGTTCGCGCAAACATTCGGCTACATGATCATCGCCGCGCGCCGGGCCCAGGATCTGGCGCGGCAGCACGAGTCGAAAAGCGAGGTTGCTGGCGGCCGCGTCGAGCACCCAGCGGGTCAGACGCGAAATTCGCGCCTCGTTGTCGAGGCCGGGCAGTGCGTTCCAGTCGAGCACCACTTCATCGCCGCGCGGCTCTTCGAACTCGCGCACCAGCAGGCGGTCCTGGCGCGCGCTGGATTTCCACGCGATCAGGCGGGTGGGATCGCCGGCGCGATACTCGCGCAGGCCGTGCCAGTCGTCGCCACGCGCCGACAGTGCGATGCCTGCATCCAGTGCGATGCCGCGCGGCAGCGCAGGCCCGCGCCCTTCGGGGCGCGGATACACCAGCACGCGCTGGTCGGGATGCAGCACGCTCCAGGTGCGCACCAGTCCAAACGGAAACGTGGTCGACAAGGTGAAGCGGCCCACCGGCTGCCAGCCGCGGCGGGTCGTCGCGACCGCAAGCTCGGCCACCCCGCTGTCGCCTTCCAGATCGAAGCGCAAGCTGCGTCCGGCACCCTCCAGCTGCATGCGCCAGCGCGGCACCTGGTCGATGATCGCGAAATGGAACGCAAGTCGAACGTCCTGCCCGGCATGTACGGGGCTTGCGCGTACGGCAAGCAACTGCAGCCGCTCCAGATGGCGCACGCTGCGCGGCATCGAGATCTGCACCGCGCCTGCGAGTGCGAAGGTCAGCAGCAGTGCGGCATTGTTGTTGAAGTTCAGCGCCCCGAGCAGCATCACCACCAGCATGCAGGCGAACAGCAATCCGAACGCGGTCGGCAGGATGTAGATGCGTCGCCGGTGCAGTGCGATCGGCAGCGCTTCGGTGTTGCGATAGCGGGTCAACGCCGGCAGGCGGCGCTCGGCGAACTGCAGCAGGCGCTGCCAGCCATCGCGCAATATGGCCGTGGCCACGGCGCGCGCTCAGTCCACCGCGACGGTCGCGAGCACCGCACTGCACAGGGCTTCGCGGGTGGCACCGGCATCGGGCGCGGGGACCAGCCGATGCGCGGCCACCGCGGCGAATACCGCCTGCACATCTTCCGGCAACACGAAACGCCGCTGGGCCAGCAGGGCGCTGGCGCGCGCGCCGCGCAGCAAGGCCAACCCTGCGCGCGGCGACAGCCCGACGCGGATCCGCGCATCGTTGCGGGTGGCCGCCAGCAGCGCCTGCACGTAGGCGATCAGGGCTGGGCTGGCGGTGATCGCATCCAGACGCTCGCGCAGGGCATCGAGGTCGGCGGCATCGAGAACCGCGGTCAAGCGGTCGAGCATGACCCGCCGATCCGGCTGGGTCAGCATGTCGCGTTCGGCCGCGGCGTCCGGATAACCCAGACCGATGCGCAGCAGGAAACGGTCGAGCTGCGAGTCCGGCAGTGGAAAGGTGCCGGCGAGATCGACCGGATTCTGGGTCGCGATCACGAAGAACGGCGAGGGCAGGGGATGGGTGCGGCCATCGACCGTGACCTGCCGTTCGGCCATCGCCTCGAGCAGGGCGCTCTGCGTCTTCGGGGTCGCGCGATTGATCTCATCGGCCATTACCACCTGGGCAAACACCGGACCCGGATGGAAGGTGAACTCCGCGCGGTCGCGCTCGTACACCGACACGCCGACGATGTCCGA
>JBBSDI010000029.1:0-18616 GCA_038249585.1 Lysobacterales bacterium
GCGCACCATTCGGCTGCCGCCGGCACGATTCGAAGGGCGGGTCGTCCCGACCTGCCGCTCTCCGGATCGCCATGACCCACGCGAATAACTCGCGAATAGCAACAGGCATCAATCAGCTGGACCGCGAATCGGGACGCAAATCGGGACAGGACGCAAATCGGGACTGGCATCAATTGCGTGTCACATTCTGAACACATTCCCGTCCCAGACGCTTGAAACCCTCGCCAGCGTAGAATCATGCCACCCTGAACTTGTGCCGGCCCCGAACCGGCGATCGCTGTCGCACGCAGCCCACTGTTTCTGCGCACCTTGGAGTGAACCGTCGTGCCGATCATCCGCGTGCTCGCTGCCCTCCCCGGTGCCCTGCTGATCTGTTCGGTAGCAATCGCCGGCGACTCGACACCGATCAGCGTCGGCAATTTCGTCTGGAACGATATCGATGCCGACGGCATCCAGGACGCCAACGAACCGGGCATCGCCGGGGTGGTGGTGCAACTGTGGAACGATCCGCGAACTTTGCTGCTCGACCAGACCGCGAGCAACGCGAACGGCATCTATCAGCTGCAGGCGCCGGGCGCCGGCAGCTACCGGGTGCGGGTGATTCTCCCGCGCATCTCCGACACGTTCTCCCCGGTCAATACGCCGCCCAGCGACACCGCCGACAGCGACATCATCGCGACCGGCGACCTGACCGGATTCACCGATACCTACGTGTTCGCGTCGAACGTCGTGTCAACCACCAACATCGATGCGGGCATCGTGCCCCAGACGATCAGGCTCGGCGATCGGGTGTGGAACGACTACGATGCCAACGGCGTGCAGGACGCCCCGGAGCCGGGCATCGCGGGCGCAGTGGTCGAGTTGTGGAACGCGAACAAGACCCTGACGCTCCTGAGCACGACCACCAACGCCAGCGGCATCTACTCGCTCGATGCCCCCGGCCCGGGCGACTACCGGATCCGCGTGGTGAAGGCCAACGCCGACACCTATGCACCCGCCGATGCCGGCGGCAACGATACGCTCGACAGCGACGTGTTCGCCAGCGGCGCAGACATCGGCTACACCGCGATCCTTGCCGTCAGCGCTGCGAGCACATCCATCGATGGCGGCATCATCCGCGCCCCGATCTCGGTGGGCAACTTCATCTGGAACGACCGCGACAACGACGGCGTGCAGGACGCCGGGGAGTCCGGCCTCGCCGGGGTCACCGTGCAGTTGTGGAACGAACTGCGCAACAACCTGATCCGGCAGACGACGACCTCGGCCACAGGCAGCTACACCCTGCCCGCGCCCGGTCCCGGCAGCTACCGAGTGCGAGTGCTGTTGCCCAGCATCAATGACGATTTCTCGCCCAAGGATTCGCCCCCCAGCGACCTGACCGACAGCGACATCAACCCGTCGGGCCCGCTGACCGGCTTCACCGACACCTATGTGTTCGCGCCGAACCTCATCAGTACTACTACGATCGATGGCGGGATCAACGGGCCATTGCTGTTTCGCGATGGCTTCGAGTAGGGCGTGGCTGCACGCGCGAGCTGGCGGCGGCTCAAAAAAGGGGCCATGTTCGCGTTCCGCGAAGATCGCGGCGAATCTGTACACCGACGTTTCTTGCGCAGGGACGCGATCACCCCGAGCGCGGAACGCGGAACTCAGGAATCGGCGCGACACCGTGCAGGAAATCGGCCAAATGATGCGTGCCGTGCTTCGGCGATTCGGCATTCTGATCTAGCGGAATTCGTCGCGGCTGCACCGCTCCGGGGAACAGTGCAGCGATTGCCTCGCGTACCAACCGCCCGCTCGCTGACGCTACAGCTGCGCGGGCATCAGCGGTGGCTCGGTCAGCGGCACGATGTCGGCGCTGTCGCGGGACCACTGGATCGACACAGCACCGTCGACACGCAGGTCCGTCGCCAGCGCCGCGCGCCGCGCGCCGTCGAAACGCAGCGTGATGCTGCCGGCGCTGCGCGTGGTCGGCGCGCTGTAGGCGCAGTCAGGGCAGAAGCCTGCGAACAGCAACATCGGTACGGTCTGGCTGCTGGCATTGCCGCCCTGACCAAGTGCCCAGCGCGGCTGGCCGCTGCTGTCGTAGACATAGGCGACCGCCACGCGCGACGCACCGTCGGCAAACAGGCTCAAGCCCCAGCCGGGTTGGGCGGGACCGAACCACGTGCCGGTGCGATCGGGATTTGCCGGCGGTTCGGCGCGCAGCGCCGCTTCCATTCGCTCGCTGCCGCTGCGCGAACCCAGACGCCAGGCGAAGGTCGCGCGGCGCGCGTCGTCGAAGCTCAGCAGCAGTTCGCCGACCGCGCTGGACTGGGCTGTCGCGCCTGCAGCGTCCCAGGTAAAGCGCCGCAGCTCCGCGCGCCACGGATTCGCGCGCGGCGCTACAGCCAGATACCAGGTCGGTGAGCCGTCCGACTCGTAGGTGTACCAGATCACGCTCAGCGCATCGCCGGCGTGCTGCACGTCGATGCCGTGTCCGCTGCGCTGCGGGTTGAACCACAGACCGGCGGTTGCGCGCAGCGTGCGTGACTGCGCGTCGGCAGGATTCGATCCCTGCGCGATCTCCGCGCCATCGGCAATGCCATCGCCGTCGCGGTCGATGCCGAGTCGACGGCCGAGCCCGGCCGGCACGCCTGTCCAGACCTGCGCTGCCGCAGAGCTCGCTTGCTGCTGCAGTGCCGCCGGCTGCAGCGATGGTGTGCCGTCGGATGCCACAAAACGGTCGCTGCTGCGATCGAAGCTGTAGCCGACCGTCGCGCTGCGGGCGATCAGATCGATCTTGCCGAGGCGGGCCAGCGCCAGCAGGTCCAGCGCACGCTGCGGCGTGCTGCCGGCCAGCGTCGCTTGCGCGCCGACAGCCGCGTGGGTGTCGCGCGACAGCGGCACCGGTGCGCCGGTTGGCGGCTGCGCGTCACCGAACTCGGAGCCCGAGAACGCCATCATCAGCGCCACCAGATCCGCTACGTCCTGGTCGGAGCGCACGCTGAATGCGCGGGCGGAGAAAAAACTGGCGATCGAATCCACCGAGCCATCGTGCAAGAACCCGGCACCCGCCGCGCTGTCGGCGCGGGTTCGTTCGAAGCCGACCTTTTCGTACAGATTGCGCAGTTGCGGCACCTTGATCGAGACATTGGTCGACCCGTCGACACTGACGATGCCGAGGTGGTTTTCACCGTGCGGACCGTTCGCCATCACGCTGCCGCCGACCGGGAAGGCAGTCAGACCAAGGAAAAGCGGGCCGTTGACCGCCATGCCGGTCGGCAGCGTGTGGCAGCTGGCGCACTGGAAAGGCGAGTCGAGCAGGCCGCGGGTGTACATCTGAAGACCGCGCACCGCATTGCCCGCCGGCAACGGCTGGCCTGCCGGCGCAAAGCGCCCGCTGGTCAACTGCCCGTCGAGGGCAAGCTGGCTGGGCAGCGCGTTGTCGAGCGTGCGGAACGGGTTGGGCGGAAAGGTGATTGTGGCAAGGAAATTCTCGAACAGCTGCATCTCCATGCCGGTCAGCTGCACATCGTCGCCCAGCAGGTCGACGTAGGTTGGATTGAACGCCTCGATCCCGGCACGGTCGCCGCGCCAGTGGAAAGGTTCGTGGCCGATGATGTCCTGCATGGTCTGGGTGGTCATCGGTCCCTTCATCGCATGAAAGTCCTCGCACGCGCGCTGACCGAGCGCGGCGCCCAGGGTGGTCTGGCAGTTCTGCGCGAACAGCTGCGGCGGTGCGGCCGGGTCACCCAGGTCCCACGCCAATCGATCGATCCGCGCATCCACATGGCATGACGCGCACGACACCATCCCCGGCCCCGACGTGCGCTGGGTATCGTACAAAAACGGGCGGCCAGCGCGGATCGCAACCGGCAACGGGTTGAAGCTGGGCGTGCGCGAGATCTCGCGTTCCGCGCTGGTGTCGATCACCGAAAGCGATGCTGCAAAATGGTTCCAGACGTAAAGACGCGCGCGCGCATCATCCAGGGCCAGGCCTGCGGGTCCTTCACCCACCGCGATCGGCGCGCCGACTCGGCTGCCACTGGCGTCGATCGCGATCACGTTGTTCGAGCCCAATCCTGCGATCCAGCCACGCATGCCGTCGGCGCGCCAGACCAGCGCACGCGGATCGCCCAGCGACTGGCCGCGCAAGTTGGCGGATACCCGTGGGGCGCGATAGTCCAGATGTGGATTGAGATCGCGCACCACCTTCGAGCCATTGGCCGCCGCCCCGACGCGCGCAAATTCAACCCGCAAGAAACGCCCATTGATGTTGGGCTCAAAGCGCACCTCGTTGAGCGCGTCGGTGCCGACCAAGGTGATCTCGCCACTGGCCGGGTTGACCGCGATCGCCATGCCGATGTTCATCAGGCCGCTGACATAGCGCACCTCCAGGGTCGTCGCATCGATCACGGCAATGTCGCGATCCGGCAGGTTCCAGCCCGGCGCGCGGCCCGAGGCGCGCGCCTGCGCACCGCTGACGAAATCGGTCCAGTCGCCGATGTTGTCGTCACGCCAGCGGCCGGCGTCGTTGCGGCGCACGATCAAACCCACGCGCGGCGGAAAGGCAGCGGGATTCACCGCAGGCTCGAACAACGTGCCGGCATTTGGCGGCGGATTGCGACCGCCATAGGGCCCGCGCGGGTCGCTGACCACATTGGGCAACTCGCCCATGTCGTTGACCAGGCCACCGCCCAGCACCGTGCTGGCATTGCCCGATTCCCAGATCGCCGCATACACCTCGCGACCGTCGGTGCTGACCGCCAAACCGCGCGGATCCTCGGCGCCGATCTCGACGCTGCGCGGCGCGGCTTGCAGATCGCCGGTGTCGAACACCAGCACGCGGTTGGCCTGCGAACAGCTCACGAAGGCACGATCGCCGGCGAACACCACGTCGAACGGCTCGTCGGCCGTCGCGAGCGTGGCGCGCACCCGGCGCGTGGCCACGTCGATCACGCTGACAGAATCGGATACATGGTTGACCACCCAAAGCTCGGCATTGCTGCGGAAGCGCACCGACACCGGATCGACGCCGACGAACACGTGGCCTGCCGGCACGGGCGGGTCGGTACTGACATCGAACAACTGCACGCGTTGGTCGGCGGTGTGCGCAACCGCCAGCAGCTTTCGATCGGGGCTCAGGTCCAGCGCGTGCAGCGGATGATTCTCCCAGTTCACATAAGGAAGGTCAGCCGCGCCAGCGGCAGCCGACGTCGCAAGCACAAGCGTTGCCAAATAGCGCATCGTGATCTCCGTGTAGACGCAAGCCGTGCCGCTGTGGTTGACGCGCCGGCGTCGGCGCCGTTGACCCCCGTCGGCGATGGCGTTCGCGGCAAGGGCAATTGCGATGACCGGCACGGGCGCTTTCGCGACGTGCCGCAACAGGCCGACCGGCCTGTCTAGCTTCACCGACTTCTGCACGAAAAGCGATGGCAAGGGCCGGACAGGACGAACCATGAGGGGACGAACCAGGACACGTCAATGCGCGGCCGTCGCCAGCACGCGTCGCAGGGCGGGTCGCCCGGACCTGCCACTGTGCGAATCGCATTCCCCCTCGAGCCCTGCATCGCGAACCTCTACGCTTGGTCACAATGACCTTCGGGACGCGGCACGCAGTCCACAACAAGTCAGACTCGGCCGACCGATTCGCGAACCGGAACGCCAACATGCGCCTGCTGCCAGCTTTGCCACTACTCGCGCTCGCGCTCACCGCGAATGCCGCCCCCGCGAACACACCGCCAAGCAAGGCCGAGGTGTCCGCATACGCCGAGAAACTGCTCGCGGACACGTACCCGACCGATGGTCCCGGCGCGGCCGTGCTGGTCGCACGTGGCGACGAGGTCATCTACCGCGGGGCGCGCGGTCTGGCCAGCGTCGAGCTCAAGGTGCCGTTGTCGCCGAACCAGTCCTTCCGCATCGGCTCGGTCACCAAACAGTTCGCTGCGGCCGGCCTGCTTCAGCTGGTCGATGCCGGCAAGCTTGGTCTGGAAGATCCGTTGTCGAAATTCCTGCCCGATTTTCCGAACGCCGCGAAGATCACGGTGCGTCAGCTGCTCGACCACACTTCGGGCGTCAAGAGCTACACCGATATTGCCGGCATCATGGACGGGCCGATCCGCCAGGATCTGACCACCGCAGCATTGATTGCCCGCTTCACCGACCAGCCGGTGGATTTCGCACCGGGCGAGGGCTGGGCGTACAACAACTCCGGCTACGTGCTGGTTGGGGCGGTGATCGAAGCGATCAGTGGCAAGCCCTGGCATGTGCAGCTGAGTGAGTCGGAGCTGGCACCGAATGGCTTGGACCGGACCGTCTTCGGTGCCGATGAAGCACTGATCGCTGGCATGGCGCGCGGCTACACGGTCCGCGACGGCCAGGTCGCGCCCGCGGCCTATCTGAGCATGACCCAGCCGCACGCGGCCGGCGCGCTGGTCTCGACTGTCGATGACCTGCAGCGCTGGAACCGCACGCTGCATGGCGGAAAACTACTCTCGCCAGAGTCCTACAAGGCGATGACCACGCCTGCCGGCAAAGCCGCAGAACCCAAGTACGGCTTCGGCATTTCCCGCGGCACGCTGCGCGGCCATGATCTTCTGCAGCACGGCGGCGGCATCTTCGGTTTCTCCTCGCACCTGTTGTATGTGCCGGACGCCGGGCTGAGCGTGGTTGTGTTGCAAAACGCCGACGCCACGGTCGATGGCAAGGGTGCTCCAGAGAAACTGGCAATGGTGCTCGGTGCCTTTGCGCTGGGCGATCCCTATCCTCAGGTCGCGCCGATTGAAGTCAGCGCCGAAACGCTCACGGCCGCACAAGGCGTTTATCGCATCGATGCCACCACCACGCGCGTGCTGCGCGTGGTCGACGGCAAGTTGACAGCCCAGCGCACCGGCGGCGCCCAATCCGCGCTGATCCCGACCGCGTCCGATACCTTCCACTACGACGCAAGCCTCACCTGGTTCAAGCTCGAACGCGATGCGGACGGCAAGATCACCGGCATGCGCATGTTCCAGGACGGCGAAGGAGCAGGCACGGTTGCGCTGCTGACCGGCGACCCGCTGCCGAGCGCTCGC
The DNA here is from genome assembly GCA_038249585.1 of Lysobacterales bacterium. GTDB lineage: Bacteria > Pseudomonadota > Gammaproteobacteria > Xanthomonadales > Ahniellaceae > UBA4656. The sequence goes on from JBBSDI010000029.1 coordinate 7,056, forward strand.
ACGCGGATCACGCTGCCCAAAGACCAATTGCAACGTGTGGTCGGAAACTACAGCGCCAACGGCATGAACATGAAAGTGTTCCTGGATGGCGAGCAGCTGAAAACCCAGCTCGACGGCCAGCCGGCATTCGAGATGTTTGCGGAAACGCCGAGCACGTTCTTCCTGACCCTGGTCGACGCCACGCTGAGCTTTGCACCAGACAGCGGCGCGATCACCGGCGTGACGCTGCACCAGGGGTCCGCGGTGATCGAGTTCAAGCGCGGCGAGTAGTTGAACCCGGGTACTGCGCGGTCATCGGCGTGGCAGCGCGATGAATTGCTACCGACGAATCGGGCCAGTCGACAGCACGGTTCCTAGGGCAGGTCGCCCCGACCTGCCGCTCTTCGACTTGCCTTGACCCATGTTGTGGCGACCTTGATGGCAGGTCGCGGACGACCCGCGGCTCTTCGCATCGCAGTGACCGATGTTGCGGCGACCGTGACGGCAGGTCGGGGGCGACCTGGCCTACGAGGATGGGGCGGTGCGTCGATGCGACGGGGTGGCGCGTCAATGCACGGTCGCCGCGATGGTTCGTAGGGCGGGTCGTCCCGACCCGCAGCTCATCGAATCGCAGCGATCCTGTCGTGGCGAAGAGGATTGCAGGACCCGACCGCGCGAGCCGACCACAGGCATCGATCAGTCTTTGTCCCCTTTCTGGACAATCCGGCAAATGCTGAGCCAAAGCGCGACGGAGGACGGCAGGGCGAGACGGGACGGCAGCAATGATCTTCTCGCCATCTACCACGAACCGATAATCTGGATCTGTTGCCTACACAAGCATCGTAGGCACCCTACCCGCCCAGAAAATCATTCTTCCCAATCGGCACCCCAGCCTGCCGCAACACTGCGTAGGCCATGCTCAAGTGGAAGTACACGTTGGGCAGCACGAATACGTTCACGTAGTTGCGCCCGCTGAAGCTGAGCTCGCGGGTGCCGGCCTTGAGGTTGATCTGGCGGTCGGCGCTGGCGTCGACGGCTGTCCGGTCGACGCTGTCGAGGAAACTTGCTGTTTTTTCCAGCCGCAGCTTGAGATCGTCGAAGCTCGCTTCGGTGTCTTCGTACTTCGGCGGTTCGATGCTGGCCAGCCGCGCGCCGCAGCCCTTGGCCATGTCGGTGGCGATCTGGATCTGGCGTGAAAACGGGAACATGTCGGGCGCCAGTCGGGTGCCGAGCAGGCCCTGCTCGATGCTCAGCGTCGGCGGCGTGGTCTTCTGCTTCTCGGTCGCCCAGACGCTGGCCTTGTCGAGGATGGCGGCCATGTTGCGCAGGGCACGTGCAAGCGCGGCGACAGATGTTTCGTGCAGCGAAATGGTCATGGCGTTCCCGATGGGTTGCGCGGTTGACTGGGCACCGACTGGGCACCGGCGTCGGCATGCTGCTGGCGGTGGAAGTGGTGGTGGCCCCGGCCCGATTCGAACGGGCGGCCTTCCCCTTAGGAGGGGGACGCTCTATCCAGCTGAGCTACGGGGCCCGGCGCGCAAGTGTACCCAAGCTGGTGCGGCGGCGGCAGGCTGTCGCTCCCGGCTACAATAGCGGCCCCTTCCGGCATGCCGCCGCCGCTGATCGCCCTGGAGTTTCCATGACCCACCCTGTACTCGCGGCACTCGGCCTTGGCGCGCAGAACGCCGGCACCTATCTGGGCAACAACGAGTGGTCGAGCACCCGCGACGCGGGGCTGCTGGAGTCGGTCAATCCGGCCGACGGGCAGGCGATCGGCCAGGTTTTCGCATCCAGCGAAGCCGACTACGCGCTGCTGATGGAGCGCGCGCAGGCAGCATTCAAGGTCTGGCGCACGATCCCGGCGCCGCGCCGCGGCGAAGCGGTGCGCCTGTGCGGCGAGGCGCTGCGCAAGCACAAGGACGCGCTGGGTTCGCTGGTCAGCCTGGAGATGGGCAAGATCAAGCCCGAGGGCGATGGCGAAGTGCAGGAGATGATCGACATCGCCGATTTCGCGGTCGGTCAGTCGCGCATGCTGTACGGCAATTCGATGCACTCGGAGCGGCCGGGGCATCGCATGTACGAACAGTGGCATCCGCTGGGCGTGGTGGGCGTGATCAGCGCGTTCAATTTTCCGGTCGCGGTGTGGGCATGGAACGGCTTTCTGGCCGCCATCTGCGGCGACATCACCATCTGGAAGCCCTCGCCGAAGACCGCACTGAGCGCGGTTGCGGCCACCCGCATCTGCAACCACGCGCTGCGCGCGCACGGCTTTCCGGACATCTTTTTCCTGTTCAACGATGCCGGCACCGAGCTTGCGCAGCGGTTCGTCGACGATCACCGCATTGCGCTGATCAGCTTTACCGGCTCGACCACGGTGGGTCGCTTGGTCGGCGAACGCGTAGCCCAGCGCATGGGGCGTTCCTTGCTGGAGTTGGGCGGCAACAACGCGATCATCGTCGATGAAACCGCCGACCTGAAGCTGGCGATCCCGGCCATCGTATTCGGCGCGGTCGGCACCGCCGGACAGCGCTGTACCTCGACCCGGCGGCTGCTCGTGCATGCATCGATCGCGGCGGAGCTGACCAGCAGGCTGGTCGCGGCCTACCAGCAGATTCAATCGCGCATCGGCGATCCACTGGATGCGCATACCCTGATGGGCCCATTGATCGACCAGGCCTCGGTCAAGCGCTATCTGGCGGCCGTGGCGGCAGCAAGAACGGCCGGCGGCACCATCGCCTGCGGTGGTGCCGCACTCGCCGATCGCCCCGGCAATTACGTGTTGCCGACCATCGTCACCGGCCTCGATGGTCATGCAGCGATCATCCAGACCGAGACCTTCGCGCCGATCCTGTACGTGCTGACCTGGAACACGCTCGACGAGGCCATCGCGCTGCACAACAACGTGCCGCAAGGCCTGTCGTCGTCGATCTTCACCACCGACCTGCGCCGCGCAGAGCGCTTCCTGTCGGCGGCCGGTTCCGACTGCGGCATCGCCAACGTCAACATCGGCACCTCCGGTGCGGAGATCGGCGGCGCATTCGGTGGCGAAAAGGAAACCGGTGGCGGACGCGAATCCGGTTCGGACTCGTGGAAGGTGTACATGCGCCGGCAAACCAATACGATCAACTACTCGGACGCACTGCCGCTGGCGCAGGGCATCAAGTTCGACCTTTGATCGGCCCGCGCCGACAACCTGGCCGACCCGATTCACGGAGCATCGCGCATGAACGCAGCCATTCGACAGACCAGCACGCTGGCCATCATCAGCCTCGTATCGGGCCTCCTCGGCTGGACCCTCGCGCCACTGCTCGGCTCGATCGCGGCAGTGATCTGCGGGCATCTGGCGCGCGGCGAGATCCGCGGCGCACCGGAACGCCTGGACGGCGATGGCTTCGCCATCGCAGGTTTGGTGCTGGGCTGGGCGCAGATCCTGCTGTCGCTGATGTTCGTCATGCTGCTGTTCGTGTTCTTCGGCGGAATGGCGGCGTTCCTGGCATGGATTGCGGCCAACCAATCGGGCACGATCAGCGCCTGAGCGCGCGCGATCGATGACTTCGATGTACGGACTCGCACGCCCCTTTCTGTTCGCCCTCGATGCCGAGAAAGCCCACGATCTGGGTCTGAAGGCGATCCATGCGGCGTGGCGTACGGGTCTGAACCCGCTGCTCGCAACCCGGCCGGAACCACTGCCGACGCGCGTCTTCGGAATCGATTTTCCGAACCCTGTCGGACTCGCCGCCGGGCTGGACAAGAACGGCGACTACATCGATGCGCTGGCCGCGCTCGGCTTCGGCTTTGTCGAGATCGGCACCACCACGCCGCGCGCGCAGCCGGGCAATCCGAAGCCACGCATGTTCCGACTGCCCGAACACGATGCGGTGATCAATCGGCTGGGCTTCAACAACGGTGGCGTCGATGCGCTGCTTGCCAACGTGCAGCGTGCGCGTTTTCGCGGCGTGCTCGGGATCAACATCGGGCGCAACAAGGACACTCCCAACGAGCGCGCAGTCGACGACTATCTGCATTGTCTGGAGCGCGTGTACCCGCAAGCGAGCTACATCACGGTCAACATCTCTTCTCCGAATACGCAGGGCTTGCGCGACCTGCAGGAAGAAGATGCGCTGCGCCGATTCATCGGCAGCCTGCGCGAGCGGCAGGAGCAACTGGCCAGCCAGCACGGCGCGCGCAAGCCGATGCTGCTCAAGATCGCGCCGGACCTCGATGAGGCCGAGCTCGATGCTGTGGCGAACGTTCTGCTGCGCGCTTGCATCGACGGCGTGATCTGCACCAATACCACCGTCGATCGCGACACCATTGCCGGCCACCCGCATGCCGCGCAGGCCGGTGGTCTGAGTGGCGCACCGCTGCGCGCGAAAGCCACCCGCGTGTTGCGCGGCATGGCGCAGCGGCTGGATGGCAAGGTGCCGCTGATCGGCGTCGGCGGCATCCTCGACGGGCGCGATGCCGCGGAGAAGATCGCCGCCGGCGCCAGTCTGGTGCAGTTCTACACCGGCATGATCTACCGCGGCCCGGCGCTGATCGGCGATTGCGTCGCGGCGATCCGCGCGCGCCGCCCCGGATGATCGAGGCCGATGCCAGCCTGAAGCTGCTCAACACCTTCGGCGTCGACGCGCGCGCGCGCTGGCTCGTGCGCGTGCGCGATCTCGATGAACTGCCCGCGCTGCTGGGCCGCCCCGAATGGCGCGAGTTGCCGCTGCTGGTGCTCGGCGGCGGCAGCAATATCCTGCCTACCCGCGATTTCGACGGCGTGGTGCTGAAGATCGAGGCGCAGCGCATCGCGCAGTCGCTGTGGCTGGGCGATGACGCCGTGGTGCGGGTGGAGGCCGGCTGCGACTGGCACCAGTTCGTGACCTGGACGCTTAAGTCGGGTTTCAACGGAATGGAAAACCTGTCGCTGATCCCGGGCACGGTGGGTGCCGCGCCGATCCAGAACATCGGCGCCTACGGCGTGGAGCTGGCCTCGCTGGTCGATGCGGTCGAAGTCTTCGACCGCAGCAGCGCGCGCTTCGATGTGCTCGATCGTGTGGCGTGCGGCTTCGGATACCGCGAAAGCGTGTTCAAGCAAGCAGGGTCGCGCGATCGCTACATCGTGACCGCGGTGCGCTTCCGCTTCGTGATCGACGCACCGCTGGTGCTGCACTACCCCGGGGTGCGCGAAGAGCTGGCCGCGATGGGCATCCAGACACCACGCGCGGCCGACGTATCGGCCGCGATCTGCGCGATCCGCCGCCGCAAGCTGCCCGATCCCGGCGTGCTCGGCAATGCCGGCAGCTTCTTCAAGAATCCGCTGGTATCGCGCAGCGCTGCCGATCAACTGCACGCGCTGCATCCCGGCCTGCCGGTGTTTGCCGCCGATGGCGGGCAGGCCAAGCTGTCGGCGGCGTGGCTGATCGATCAGGCCGGCCTGAAGGGCTACCGCGACGGCGATGCCGGCGTGTCCGCAAGCCATGCGCTGGTGCTGGTCAATCACGGCCATGCGAGCGGCGCGCAGATTCTCGCGGTAGCACAGCACGTTCGTGCGAGCGTGTTGCAGCGTTTCGGTGTGACCCTCGAAACCGAGCCACTGATCCTGTAGCGCACGCGAGTACATTGCATGCGAACCGCACCGACCTTACGCCGCAACCGCTGGAGCGAACTGATGATCCGCCTCGTAAGCTGTATCGCGCTGGCCATCTGCTTTCCTGCCGCAGCCAGCGACACGCCACCGCCAACCATGGCCTCGGTGCTGGAAGCGGCCACTGCCGCGGACTGGCGCAAGCCCGATCCGGACAACACGCTGTACCTGGAACTGGCGTCCGGTCGCGTGGTGATCGAACTCGCGCCGGACTTCGCGCCGCGTCACGTGGCCAACCTCAAGGCGCTGGCGCGCGCGAAATACTTCGACTCGCTGGCGATCGTGCGGGTGCAGGAGAACTACGTGGTGCAATGGGCCGATCCGAATGCGGGCGATATCGATAAGCGCAAGTCCACCGGCGAGTTGCCGCGCACCCTGCCTGCCGAATTCGCACGCGAGATCAAAGCCGCGCCCGGCTTCACCGCCCTGCCCGATGGCGACGTCTACGCACCCGAAGTCGGATTCATGCTCGGTTTTCCGGCCGCACGCGATCCGAAGATCGGCAAGACCTGGCTGGCCCACTGCTACGGAATGGTCGGCGCCGGTCGCGACAACGCCGCCGACAGCGGTGGCGGCACCGAGCTGTATGTGGTGATCGGCCACGCGCCGCGGCACCTGGATCGCAACGTCACGCTGGTCGGTCGCGTGCTGGCGGGTATGCAGCGGCTGACCACCCTGCCGCGCGGCAGCGGTGCGATGGGCTTCCACGAGCAGCCCGAGGACAACGTGGTCATTCGCGCGATCCGTCTTGCCGCCGATGTACCGGTTGCCGAGCGCAGCGCGCTGGAGGTCCTGCGCACCGACACGGCCACCTTCGCGCAACTGATCCAGACGCGCCGCACGCGCAGCGAGGCGTGGTTCATCGAGCCGACCGGCAAGATCGAGCTGTGCAACGTGCCGCTGCCGGTGCGCGGCGCACCCTGAGCGCGCACCATGGCCAAACTGTATGACCAGGCCTACTTCGATCGCTGGTATCGCGATCCGCGCGAGCGGGTGAAAGACCCGGGCGAGTTCGTGCGCAAGGTGCAACTGGCGCTGTCGATGGCCGAGTACTACCTCGGCCGTCCGGTCGAGAGCGTGCTCGATGTCGGCTGCGGCGAGGGCCACTGGCGCGCACCGCTGCTGGCCGCGCGTCCCGGCCTGCGCTATCTGGGCGTCGATGCCAGCAGCTATGCGGTGCAGCGCTTCGGGCGCCAGCGCAACCTGCATCGGGTGGCATTCGCCGAACTGCCGACGCTGGCCGAGCGGGCCGGAAGTGTGTTCGGCGGCGCGGCAAGCGTCGATCTGCTGGTGTGTTCGGACGTGATCCACTATCTGTCCGCACGCGATCTCGCGCGCGGCCTGCCGGCATTCTCGCAACTGTGCCAGGGCGTGGCGTGGATCGAGATGTTCTGCCGCGGCGATGCCTTTGTCGGCGATGACGACGGCTTCATCGCGCGGCCGCGCGCGTGGTATCGCCGCACCCTGGCGCGTAACGGCTGGCTGGCGTTGGGCTCCAACGGCTGGCTCAGCGGCGACCAGCGCGAGCGCGCATCGATGTTGGAATTGGCCTGATTTCAGGACAAAACGGCAGCGCCGGCGACGCCGCCGGGCCGCCGATCCGTGCCGTGGAGCGAGTCCTCGAAGCAAAGCCGCTAAACTGGGTCGATGAATGATACCGACCCTGTTGCTACTTTCGCCGCCCTCGGGCTCCCTGAGGCATTGCTGCGCACCCTGTCCGGGGTGGGCTACGAGACGCCGACGCCGATCCAGGCGGCCACCATTCCGCAGCTGCTGGCTGGACGCGACCTGCTCGGCACCGCGCAAACCGGTACCGGCAAGACTGCAGCGTTCGCACTGCCGATCCTGGCCCGCATCGACGTGAGCAAGCCGCAGACACAGGCGCTGGTGCTCGCGCCGACCCGTGAGTTGGCGATCCAGGTCGCCGAAGCCTTTCAGCGCTATGCAGGCCAGCTGCCCGGCTTTCACGTGCTGCCGATCTACGGCGGCCAGGGCTACACCCAGCAGCTGGCGGGCCTGCGCCGCGGCGCCCACGTGGTCGTCGGCACGCCAGGTCGCGTGATCGATCATCTCGAACGCGGCACACTGGATATCTCCAAGCTCAAGTGCGCGGTGCTCGACGAGGCCGACGAGATGCTGCGGATGGGCTTCATCGACGATGTCGAAAAGGTCCTGCAGCGCACGCCGCCGGAGCGTCAGATGGTGCTGTTCTCGGCCACCATGCCGACCCAGATCCGGCGCATCGCGCAGACCTGGCTGAAGAACCCCGCCGAGATCGCGATCACCTCCAAGACCACCACCGCGGCCGGTACGCGGCAGCGCTACTGGGCGGTTTCCGGCTTGCACAAGCTCGACGCATTGACCCGCATCCTCGAGGCCGAACCGTTCGAGGCGATGATCGTGTTCACGCGCACCAAGCAATCCACCGAGGAGCTGGCCGAGCGGCTCTCCGCGCGCGGCTTCTCGGCCGCAGCGATCAACGGCGATGTCGATCAGAAGTTGCGCGAGCGCACCATCGCGCGCCTCAAGGACGGCCAGATCGACATCCTGGTCGCCACCGATGTCGCGGCCCGCGGGCTTGACGTCGAGCGCATCAGCCACGTGCTCAACTACGATATCCCGTCCGACTCCGAGTCCTATGTGCACCGCATCGGTCGCACCGGACGCGCCGGCCGCAAGGGCGAGGCGATCCTGTTCGTCACACCGCGCGAGCGGCACATGCTCAAGGTCATCGAGCGCGCCACCCGGCAGCCGATCGAACCGATGCATCTACCCACCGTGCAGGCGGTCAACGACCGCCGCATCGCCCGCTTCATGCAGAAGATCGACGACACCATCGCCGCCGGCGGGCTGGAAGCTTTTCGCAGCATCATCGAGCGCTACGAAACCGATCACGACGTGCCGGCGGTGGAGATCGCCGCGGCGCTGGCGCGCATGGCGCACGGCAACAAGCCTCTGCTGCTCGATGCGCGCGAGGCGCCGCCTGCAGACGATCCGGGAATGCCGCGCGAGTCGAGCAAGGCACGACGCGAGAAACTGGCCACCGGGCCGCGCACTACTGCGCGCCCTGAACGCAGCGAGCGTGCCGCAATTCCGCGCTACGAACGCGCCGAACGCGAACCCGAATCGGGCAGCAGCCCGACGAAACGGCCGCTGGCGCGCGCGCGGCCGACCGACTCCGGTCTGTCGACCTATCGGGTCGCGGTCGGTCACCGGCACGGTGTGAAGCCCGGCAACCTGGTTGGCGCGATCGCCAACGAGGCCGGACTCGAGGCCGGCCAGATCGGTCGTATCGAAATCGAAGAGAACTTCAGCAAGGTCGACCTGCCGAGCGACATGGGCGATGAACTGCTGCAACACCTGGCGTCCGTCAAGGTCGCCGGGCAGCGCCTGAACATCACCCCGTGGCAAGGCGCGCGCGAGCCCAGCCGCGACAGCGCGCCGCCGCGTGCGCCAGCGTTCAAGCCAAAGTCGCCGCGTGGTTCCTATGCCGAAAAAACGGCGGCCAGCAAGCCACCGCGCAAAGCGCCGCGCTGAGCGTCGATCGAGTCCAGGAGAATGCTTGAGGCACTGCGGAAGAAAATCCGCAGCGCTTGAACCATCGCCCTCGCAACCTCGCCACCCCCAACCCTTCCCCCATCCAGAGGGAAGGGCGCTTGCGCTCTCGCAAGATTGCGGTTGCGTCGTAGACCCACCGTCCGCGTCGACGCGATCGCTACTGCTGCCTTCCCCCTTGCACGGGTGCGGGTTGGGAAGGGGCTGCCACGGCTTGCGGAAACACCCAATCCAGGCGCAAGCGCCGGCTGGCTGGCGCGAGGCAATCCCTTTGCGTTCGCAGCGCGGGATTAAATCGCTGGCGTGGCGGTTCAGCGCGCCCCGGTGCGCGGCGTCGTACCGGCGCGTGGCGGCACACCGGGTCGCGGGCGTGCCTGCTGCATGAGGTATCCGATGCTCGCGTATGCCGATACCACGGCAAAGACGTCGACCACGCTGGTGGTGCTGAGGCTGGCAATATCGGCCAGCTTGCGCGGCTCGCTCATGACCGCGGAGATACGCGCCGCACGCGGATGGTCGGCGGCCACATCGAGCACCTCGCGCAGGCTGTAGAGCGCGCCAGGATCCAGTTTGGATGCCAGTCCGGAACTCTGATGGCGCATTGCCTGATGCCAGCGCAGCAGGTCGTAGGGGCGACCTGGCAGTTCGCGCCGCAGGCTCATCAGCTGGGTCGGCAGCAGCGCACTCCACTGGGTGCGCGCGAGCGGCGTGTCCAGATACAGCTCAAGGTCGCGCAGGCTGCCGGCGGCATGAAAACTGCGCGTGCCGGGATCGATGACCAAGGGCTGCGCACCATCAATGTTGACCCGCGACGCCAAACCGAGCAGCTTGCCGTCGAGGTAATCGAGTAGCGGATAGTGCGCGCGAGGGGCAGCAGGCTCCGGCAGCGGCGGGTTCGCCGGCGCTGCCGGGGCGGGCGCTGCCGGGGCGGATGCTGCCAGAGCGGGCGCTGCCTGCAGCGTGGCAGGCGGCCGCTGCGCTTCGCGCACCGACGATGCCACGGCAGCGGGGGGAATCGCAGCAGCCGCGGCCAGCAGCAGATCGTCGATCAGCTCGGCACGTCGTTCGGATGCGGGAACATACCGCTCGCCGCTGCGCGCATCCGGAATCTGCCCGATCAGATCGTCGACCAGGTAGTCCGACATCGATACGCTCGCATTGGCAACGGGGATCAGGTCGGCGCGCCCATAGCCGAACTGCTGCGCGCCACCGATCACGCTGCTGGAACGTTCCGGCAGGCGTTCGCTGGCGCTGAGCAGCAGCTGCATCACGCCGTCGAGCTCGAACGGCCGCGACAGCAACAGCGCATCGTCGAGCTCCGAATCGATAGCGACCCACAGCGCCTGGCGCGCCACCGCACGCGCCTGCGCGAGCAGGCCAGTGGTCTGAGCCGCATCGAGCACCACCAGGTCGGCCTGCTCGTCGTCGCCCACCGCCCACGGCTGGTCGATCAGCGCGGCCGCCCGCACCACCAATCCGCCCAGCTCCGCGAGTTCCGGCTCGCCGACACCCGCCAGCGCGATGATGCGACGAAAGTGCATGTCAATCGCGGAAGTTTTCGAACTGCAGCGGCAGCTCGAGCTCGGTCTTGCGCAGCAGCGCCATCGCGACCTGCAGATCGTCGCGCTTCTTGCCGCTGACCCGCAGCTTGTCGCCGTTGATCTGCGCCTCGACCTTGATCTTCGCGGTTTTCAGTTCGCCCACGATCTTCTTCGCCAACGGCTGTTCGATGCCCTGTTTGACCGTCACGGTCTGCTTGGCGCGGGCCAGGTTCAGCTCCGGCTCGCCCTCCTCCAGACAGCGCACGTCGATCTTGCGGGCGGTCAGGCGCGCACGCAGGATCTCCAGCATCTGTTGCAGTTGAAAGTCACTCGGGGCCGATAGCACGATACTGTCGCCCTCCCGCGTATAGCTCGCGTCAACGCCACGAAAATCGAAGCGACTCGACAGCTCGCGATTGGCCTGGTCGATGGCGTTGGTCAGCTCGTGCTGGTCGACCTGCGAGACGATGTCGAACGACGGCATGGCGGGCGGCACGGTGCGGGGACGCACTAGGGTACCAATCCAAGGGTCGCTGCGACACCTCGGGAAGTACCTGACCGGACCGCCAGCCGACCGGGTCGCCAGCGGGGTCGACACGCCGCGGTTTACCTGCATCCCCGCATCGGCGACCATCGGCACATGCTCATGCGGTTGCCCCGCTTCATCCGTCTGCCGCTGGTCCTGCTGCTGGTGGCGCTCAATACCCTGGTCCACGCGACGCCCCTGCTGGTGGTCGCACTGGTCAAGGCCCTGCTGCCCGTGGCGGCAGCGCGCCGCGCGCTGTCGCGGGTGCTGGTCGGCCTCGCCGAGGGGTGGGTGTCGATGAACTCGCGCCTGCTCGACCTGTTCA
>JBBSDI010000030.1:0-18274 GCA_038249585.1 Lysobacterales bacterium
GTCGCCGGCATGCCGGCTCCCACAGATGGCATCGCTGGCCATGACAGCGCTTTCCCACTGTGGGAGCTGCCATGGCAGCGACCGGAGTCGCAGCAGCAACGCAGAGTGCCGTCGCCGGCATGCCGGCTCCCACAGATGGCATCGCTGGCGATGGCGGAACTTGTGGGAGCTGCCACGGCAGCGACCGGAGTCGCAGCAGCAGCGGAGGGTGCGGTCGACTACGCGCCGAGCAACCCGCTGTTGCCACCGGCGCGCCTCCCGCCGCTGCGCGCGGTGCTTCCCGCAACCTCGGCGCTGCTGCGCCCGCTGGCGAATCCGATCGACATCGGGGCTTGCGAGCGAGATACGGCCGGTGCAATCTTTGCGGATGGGTTTGCGCCCTCGCCTTGAATCGCCGGCTGACACCAGGCGGCCAACGGGCAGCAACGGGGGTTTGCGCGACGCCTGTCACGGTCGCAGAATGGGCCATGTGCCAGCATGGCATCCCGATTCCGCCGAGGAGGCTCGACCCATGATTCATCTGACTTCGGCCATCCGATCGATTGCCACTCTCTCGGCTTGCCTGCTGGCGCTCTCAGCCGCTCACGCGCAGCCAGTAGCATCCGATGTCGCGATCACACCGATCGTAGCGGGGCTTGCGGGTCCGGTTGGCGTATTCACCGCCAACGAAACGCCGGGCCGTATTTTCGTGATCCAGCAGGGCGGTGAAGTCCGCGTCGTGCGCGGGCCCACGCTGGCCGCCACGGCATTCCTCGACCTGTCGACCGGCCAGACGCTGCAGTGCCGCTACCCGGGCGACGCGGCCGTCAGCGACATTGGATTCACCGCCGGCGGCGAGCGTGGACTGCTCGGCCTTGCGTTTCATCCCGGATTCGCCGCAGCTGGCGCTGGGCGCGGCGTGTTCTTCGCGAGCATCACCGACGGCAGCGGCGACACGATGATCGCGCGTTACACCATGGCCGACCCGGCACTCGACGTGCTCACGGCGACCGACCGCGATACGTGCACGGTCATCCTGCGCGCCGACCAGGACTTCTCCAATCACAACGGCGGCAACATCGTGTTCGGCCCCGACGGGTTCCTGTATTTCGGGCTCGGCGACGGCGGCGATGGCGGCGACCCGTGCAATCGTGGCCAAACGCTCGATCCGGGTTTGCTCAGTGGCGGCGGCAACTGTGCAGCGGACGCCGGCTTTACCGGCAACGGCGGCGATCCGAACTCGCGCGCACTGCTCGGCAAGATGCTGCGCCTGAATATCGACGCGACAACGCCGGCGGCAACCGCGGGTCTGTGTGGCGCGCCGCGCACTGCCCAGCCGGTCGAGTATGCGATTCCCGGCAGCCAGCCCGGCAGCGCTGGCGGCTCGATCGCGCAAGCCTGCGACGAAGTCTGGGCCTACGGACTGCGCAATCCGTGGCGCTGGAGCTTTGACCGCCAGACCGGCGATCTGTGGATCGGCGATGTCGGCCAAAGCGCCTGGGAGGAAGTAAACGTGTGGCGCCCGGGAATCGAGCCACTGGGCGCGGACTTCGGATGGCGCACCTGTGAGGCGCGCGGCGCGACTGGCGGTACCGTGTGCAGTGACTCGTGCCCGGCCGCTACCAATCGGATCAATCCGGTGATTGCCTATCGCAACTCATCGAATGCCTGCGGCGGCCCCACCAGCAACGGCTGCTCGGTGACCGGCGGCTATCGCTACCGCGGGCCGAGCCCGGTCCTTGCCGGCACCTATTTCTATGGCGACGCCTGCCGCGCGCAGATCCGGTTCTCCAACAACACCGGCGGCAACAACTGGGTCGAGCCGACCGCAGCGGTCATCGTCAGCACCGATGTGAACAGCGCCAACATCGTGGGCAGCGTGCTCGGCTTCGGCGAGGACCAGGGTGGCGCGCTGTTCTTCGTAGCCGGCGGCACGCTGTACCGGATCGGCGCGGCATCGGTAGTGCCACCGGCGGATCTGTTGTTCCGCAACGGTTTCGAGCCCTGAGCCGATGATTCGAGGTGCGCCCGCGCTTGCGTCGCGCGGGCGCACAGGCTTTCTCGGCTACGGGTCGAAACCGTTGGCAAACAGTACCCCGACCTGGCTCGACTGGAAGCGCCAAATGCGCCCGCCGGCGATATCGACGGTATACAGCCCGCCGGCCTCATCGATGCCGAAGCTGACCAGGAACTGGTCGGTGTCGCGCCACAGGGTGTTGGTCCATGCGGTCGCCGGCGGCACCGGGCGGCGCAGGAAGTTGATCCGGCCGCTGGTGTAGTCGCTGTAGATGTAGATGCCCTGCAGGCCGTAGATCGGTCCGCGGTAAACGAAACCGCCCGTCACCGAGCTGCCTTCGCCGCTGCTATGGGTATACACGCGGATCGGCGGATTCGATCCGGTGCACGAGCCGTTGGCCGACACCGTGCCCTCGCAGTTGCTCCAGCCGAAGTCGCGGATGCCGGTGCCGAGGATGGTGTCGCGCGAGATCTCTTCCATGGTGCTGTTGCCGACATCGCCGAGGAACATCTCGCCAGTTGGCGCATCGATCGAGAAGCGGAACGGATTGCGCCAGCCGTAGCTGAAAGTCTCGTCGCAAGCGCCGGGCAGCAGATTCTGGCCGGCGTAGGGATTGCTCGGCGGAATCGCGTAGGGCGCGCTGCCATTGGCGTTCGATCCGCACAGCTCGTTGGCGCCGGCCGGCGTGGCGTTGTCGACGTCGATGCGGATCACCTTGCTCAGCAGCGCACGCGAATTGGGGTTGCCGCCGCTCGCAGTGAAGTTGCCATCGGCCGGGCAGTCGCCGCTGTTGTTGTTGTTGGCTGCCAACTGCGCGGGCGTGAGGGTTTGCCCACGACGACAGGAATCGCCCTGGTTCGAGCCGTCGCCCATCGGGATGTACAGAAAGCCATCGGGACCGAAGGCGAGATCGCCGCCGCGGTGATAGATGAATCCGTGGTCGATGCGCAGGATCGGCGAGAGGGTACTCACATCCAGCACGTTGGGGTCGGACTGCGACACGCGTAGTCGAGCGAACACGCTGTCGTCGTTGCGATCGATGTAGTGGATGAAGACGAAGCCGTTGCTTTCGTACTGCGGATGGAAGGCGATGCCGAGCAGGCCGTTTTCGTAGTCGGTGCGCACGCAGGGGTTCGGCGCCGGCGTGTTCTGGCATTCGGGAATGTTCAGGAACGGCGTCGGGAGCACTGTGCTCGCGCCAGGTGGCAGGATCGAAATCCGGCCGAGCCGGCCGGAAATGAACAAGCGGTTGCTGCCATCGCCGGCATGGGTCAGATGGATCGGCTGCGCCACGCCCTGGGTCACCTGGACCAGGGTCAGATCAGCCGGAATCGTCTGTGCGCTGGCGGTGGAAATCACGGCGCTGGCGGATAGCGCCATCGCGAAAAATCTGGGTGCAAGCATGGTGCAACTCCTGAGTATCGATCCGGAGTATGGCGATGAATCGACGGCGACTTCGTGACCGCGGTCGCGGTGCGGGTGCCTTTGGTCGGGTGATGGGATACAGCAGCGGCATTTGGGAGTGTTTGGCGATCTTGATCGCCGCCATGGCGGCTCCCACAGTGGGGCACTGATGGGGCTGACTTCGGGATTGCCTGGCTGGCGGGATCGCCGCCATGGCGGCTCCCACAGTGGGGCACTGATGGGGGCTGACTTCGGGATCACTCGGCTGCGGCGGTCACTGCTGCAGCGGCTCCCGCATCGCGCGCGGACAACAGGCGCGCCATCAGCGACTTCAGGGCCAGGGGCTTTAGCGGTTTCATCAGCAGCGGCACGCCGGCGGAGGCGACTGCCGCGCGCACCGCTTCGCCGTGATCGGCCGAGATCACCACGGCCGGGATCGGGCCGCAGCGGTCGACCAGCATGCGATGTACGCCGAGGCCGGTTTCGCGGCCATCGAGGTGGTAGTCGAGCAGCAGCAGCTCCGGTCGCCGCAGCAGTGCGGCAGACAGCGCCTCGGTGGCATCGCGGGCGAGCGCGACATCCAGATCCCAGCCGCCGAGCAGGGCCTGCATGGCGCGCAGCACGGCCGGATCGTTGTCGACCACCAGCACGCGCGCGCGCGGCACCGCGCTCTCGGCAGGTGTGCCCGGCGATTCGACCCGCTGCGCTGCGGCCACTTGCGGCACGTCGATCGCGAACACGCTGCCGCGTCCGCTCCATGAGCGCAAGTGGATGCGATGGCCGAGCAGGCGTGCGATGCGGTCGGCGATCGCCAGTCCCAGTCCCAGCCCCTCGCTGCCGCCGGCGCGCTCGAGGCGGCGGAACTCTTCGAAGATCGCATCGTGGTCGGACTCGGCGATTCCGGGGCCGGTATCCCACACCTCGATGCGCAGGCGATCGCCACTGCGGCGACAGCCCATCAACACGCGCCCACGCTCGCCGTAACGCACCGCGTTGGACAGAAAGTTCTGCACCACGCGGCGCAGCAGCTGCGGATCGCTCTGTATCCACGCGCGCGAGCCCACGTGCGCCAGTTGCAAGCCGCGCTCGCGCGCGAGCATGCCGAACTCAGCCGCGAGGCTGGTCAGCAGGTCGCTGATCGGAAACCGCCCGATCCGCGGCACCAGGCCACCGGCATCCAGACGCGAGATATCCAGAAGCCCCGCCAGCAGGCCTTCGGTGGAGGTCAGCGCGCCGTCGATATCGGACACCGCGGCGCGGTACTGCGGATGCTCGATCTGCTGCGCCAGCGCATGGGTGAACAGATGCGCCGCATGGATCGGCTGCAGCAGGTCGTGGCTGACGGCCGCGAGAAAGCGGCTCTTGGCGCGATTGGCGCGCTCGGCCTCGTCGCGCGCGGATTCCGATTCGCGGGTGCGCTGCGCGACGCGCTGCTCGAGGGTGAGATTGGATTGCTCGAGCGCCTGCTGGGCGCGGCGAAATGCGGTGACATCGGTGAAGGTGGCGACGAATCCCCCGCCGGGCATCGGGTTGCCACGGATCTCGACCACGGTGCCGTCGGCGAATACGCGCTCTGTGACATAGGGTGTGCCCGCGCGCATGTGGTCGAGCCGGCGCGCGACCATCCGCGCCACGTCGTCGTCGCCGAACAATCCGCGTGCGGCGTTGTAGCGCACCAGCGCCTCGACCGGCGTGCCGACAACCAACAGCGCGCGTGGATAGGCGAACAGGTCCGCATAGCGCTGGTTCCATGCCACCAGGCGCAATTCGCGGTCGACCACGCTGATGCCCTGGCTCATGTTCTCCAGCGCGCCTTCCAGCAGGGCCTGGTTGAAACGCGCCGCTGCCGAGGCCTCGCCGACGATTTGCGCGACCGTGGCCACCTCGCCGCCGCGGCGCGCGGTATCCAGCAGCAGTCGGGTGGAGGCGGCACCCAGCACTGCAGCCAACTCGTGCTCGACACGCGCCACGCGCTCGGCATCCACTGCGGCGTTGTCGGGCAGATCGCCCAGCGTGCGCTGCACCTGGGCTGCCGACAGGAAGCGCGCCGCCAGCGAACGCAGCTCGCCCGCGGCGATCGGTGCGGCATCGCGTTCGGGCGTTGCGCGCCGATTGCGGGCGAGCACGATCAAGGTCAGCACATTGGCCGCCAGGCTCAGCAGTACGGCCCGGGTCAGCGCATCCCAGCCCTGCAGGCCGAGGAAATCCTGCGGTGACAACGGCCCCAGTTGCTGCAGCCATGCGGCCGGCAGCACGCCCGCGCTGGCCGCTTCGGGGACCAGCAGCAGGTAGCTCCACAACAGCAGACCGGCGACCAGCCCACCCTCGATCGCGCGCCGCGGCAAATGCGCGGCATACACTGCGGCCACCACCCCTGGCGCCAGCTGGGCCAGTGCAGAAAAACTCAGGGCGCCAATATCGGCCAGCGCACTGGCATCGCCGAACGCGCGACTGTAGCCCCACGCCAGCAGCAGGATCGCCGCGATCGCCAGCCGTCGGAGCAGCAGCACGGTGCCGCGCAGATCGCGCTGCGGCGCGCCCGCGGCCACCGCGCCACGCAGCAACGCCGGCGCCAGCCAGTGGTTGCCGATCATGATCGACAGGGTGATCGCGGCCATGATCACCATCCCGGTGGCGGCCGACAGTCCGCCGAGGAAGGTCAGCAAGGCCAGCCCGTTGGCACCGCGCGACAGCGGCATCGCCAGCGAATACAGATCCGGCGAGACCACCCCGCCGACGCTGAGCTGGCCGGCCCACGCCAGCGGCAGGATCGGCGCTGCGATCAGCAGCAGGTACAGCGGAAACAGCCAGCGCGCGGTGCGCAGGAATTCGCTCTTCGGCAGTTCGACGATGCCGATGTGGAATTGATGCGGCAAGGTGAACATGGCCAGCGCGCCGAGCAGCACGAGGGCCAGGAACCCACCGCCGGCGGTCGGCGGCGGCAGGGCTTGCGCGCGCGCCACCAGCGGCGCCCAGCCATCGCCGATCTGCCACACCGCGAAGGCGCCGATCGCCAGCATCGCGACCAGCTTGAACAGCGACTCGAAGCCCATCGCCAGCACCAGCCCGCGATTGTGCTCGGTGGCCGCCGCGCGACGGGTGCCGAACAGCATGGCGAAAGCGGCCATCAGCAGCGCGACCCAGAACGCCACGTCCTGCCACGCTGCGATGCCGGTACCGCCATCGGCCGCCGTGACCAGCGCGAAACTCTGCGCGACCGCGCGCAACTGCAGCGCGATGTAGGGCACCAGGCCGATCACGGCCACGGCGGTGATCAGGGCGGCCAGCCGCGAGCTCTTGCCGAAGCGTGAGGCGACCAGATCGGCAATCGAGGTCGAGTTGAGCGACCGCGCCAACGCTGCCAGACGCAGCAGGAATGGAAAACCCAGCGCGAACAGCGCAATGGTGCCGAGGAAGGTCGGCGGCAGCAGCCAGCCGTGCGCGGCGGCCTGCGCGACCGTGCCATAGAAGGTCCACGAGGTGCAGTACACCGCCAGCGACAGCGAATACACCACCGCCCAGCCGCGCGGCGACAGCCGCAGGCGGCGCTCCCCGATCAGGGCCACGCCGAACAGCAGGCCGGCCCAGATGAGGCCCGCGAGGATCACCAGTGCAGTAAACGACATGCGCGCAATGTAGCCGCTTCGACAGGTGCCGGTGCGGTGCGCGTTGGTCCGGGGCGCGCGCCACGCGCGCCTGATCGGGCATCAACGAATTTTGAAGCGCGCGAGCTCAGTCGCTGTTCCGGCGTCGCAGAATACCTCCGCGGCGGCGGGTGGGCCTCGGCCCACCGCACGACAACCCATCGCGTTTCATCGAGCGTTGCCGCGATTCGGTTTGGCCGGTCCAGACCCGCCCTCCGCAGCCGGGGGATCAAACCTCAACTACTGCGGCGCCTGTGCCACGCCGCGCTTTAACCCGATCGTCTCATCGAACAGGGCCAGCATTTGCGTATACAGATCGAGCAGGTTCTCCTGCGCGTAGAAGCCGTGCCCTTCGTTCGGCTTGTACATCCAGATGTGCTCGATGTTGCGCTTTACCAGTTCGTCGCGCAGGCGCTCGCTGTGGATCGGCGGGGTGCGCTCGTCCTTGCCACCAGCTACGATCATGACCTTGGCCTTGAGCCGCTCGAGCCGGCTCACCGGAGAATTGGCCCACAGCGTAGTGCCGTCGCTGGCCAGCGTCCGCGCGAGGAAATTCTTGCCGGAGGTCGAATCCGGGATGTCGCCGCGCGTGTGCATCAAGCGCAGATCATAAACCCCGACATAGCCGACCGCGCACTGGTACAGGTCCGGCTCCTTGATTGCACCCTGCAGTGCGGCGAAGGCGCCATAGCTGGCGCCAAAGATGCAGATGCGCTGGGGGTCCGCATGGCCCTGCTTGATCGCCCAGTGCGTCGCGTCGGTCAGATCATCCTGCATGGTGCCGCCCCACTGGCGATAGCCGGCCGCCTCGAACGCACTGCCATAGCCGCCCGAGCCGCGGAAATTGACCCGCAGTACCGCATAGCCGCGACTGGCCAACAGCTGCACTTCCTCGTCGAAAGCCCAGTTGTCGCGCACGCCGAACGGGCCGCCATGTGGATTGACCACCAGCGGCAGGTTCTTGCCACTGCTGCCGTTGGGCACGGTCAGGTAGCCGTGGATCTCCAGGCCATCGCGCGCCTTGAAGCGGATTGGACGGGTGGAGCCCATCTGCTCGGGATCGATCCAGTGCCGCGGGCTGGTCACGTGATCGGCGGCCATCTTGTCGATGTCGAACAGAAAAAAGTCGCCGGGATTGCGGTCGCTGTAGACCTGCACCAGCGCGGTCTTGCCGTCACGGGTGAAGTTCAAGATCAGCGCCTGTTGTCCCTTGAAGCTCGCCTTCACCGCGCGCAACAAGCGCGCATCCGGCGACTCGGGATCGAAGATATGCGAGCCGTCGACACCATCCGCGGTGGCCACGGCGAAGAAATCGTTGCTGTGGCGGTTGCCGATCAAGTCCTCCGGGTCGGCAGCGCCGCGATAGAGCAGTTCCCGCGTTGCCTGCTGGCTGTCGACGCGATACAAACCGTCCGGGCCCTGCGGTTCGGAGAACGTCGCATAGAAATGGCGGTTGTCGCGTGCGAATGCCAGCGGCGTCACGATCGCGTCTTCAGCGCCGACGACCGCGAACGGCTTCCACTCGTTCGACGACGCCGAGCGCAACATGACCTTGCGTTTCAGGTCCACATCGTCGGCGAAGGCCAAACGCGCTTCGCCCGCATGGTCGGCGATGATCAGCGCATTGCGCAGCGGCACCACGCCCAGGCGGGTAAACCTTCCGCTGTAGACGTCGAGCGAACCGTACTCGGGTGTGTCGCCTTCGGGCGAGATCCAGTCGTAGGACGCGATCAGGATGCGCTTGTCGTCGTCCGGCAGTCGGCTGACGAACAGCCCCGTCGCGCGCTTTGCCTTGCGCTTGCTGATTCTGGTCCCGGTGGACATCTCGGCCGCGCGGTATCCGAACAGGATCGTCGAGCGCTTGCCGTCGGCATCGACGCCATACAACTCACCCGTTGGCTCCGGACGATCCCGACCGCCCATGCGCTGCGCCATGCTGGCGACGACGCGGGTATCGTTGACCCAGACGAAGTCGGCGATGTCGTCCTGTTCGCGACCGCGCAGGCTGGCAGTGAGTTTGAGATTCTTGCGATCGATGATCACCAAACCGGTTTTGCCCGACGCCAACGGGACCGTCATCGCCAAGTATCGACCCCCGGGAGAGATTCGGACGTCGTCGGCTTCGGGGCGACGCAAGAAGTCCGCGATCGGCGGCGGCGCGGCGAGAGCCGGCGCCGAAAATAACGCTGCGGCAAACCCAAGACTACGGATCGAGTACATGACGCCTCCTTCGCATGGACCCCCACCGGCGCGGGGTTGTGGATATCCAGCGGACGAGAACGCACCGAGCGGGCATGCGTCCTTGCTCCGTTTGCCGGCCACGCGCCGCTGCTGGATTTTCCCTCGGCAGCCGCCCCGCTCGACCCGCGGCTGCGATCATCACAGCTACGGGGCGTGGCCTGCAAGCGGGGCACGATCCGGCCACGGGGGTGGCTGGGCGCCCCGTCATCGCATGCAAAGCGCCGTATCAGACCGCGATCACGAAGCGATACTTCACATCGCTGTTGAGAACCCGCTCGTGCGCGGCGTTGATGCCGTCCATGGTGATCTTCTCGATGTCCGCGGTGATCCCGTGCTGGCCGCAGAAATCCAGCATCTCCTGGGTTTCCTTGATGCCGCCGATCAGCGAGCCGGCGATATTGCGGCGACCGAAAATCAACGGCATCACCGATGGCGACGGATGCGGTGCCGCCGGCACGCCGAGCAGGCACATCGTCGCATCGCGCTTGAGCGAGACGATGAACGGATCGAGTGAATGCGGTGCAGCGACGGTGTTGAGGATGAAGTCGAAGCGTCCGGCCTGCTTTGCCATCTCGGCCTGGTTGGTGCTGATCACGACCTCATGCGCACCCAGCGCCTTGGCATCGGCCACCTTGTTCGGCGAGGTCGAGAATACGACCACATGCGCGCCCATTGCTGCGGCGAACTTGACGGCCATGTGCCCGAGGCCGCCGAGACCGACGACACCCACGATCGAGCCCTTGCCCACACCCCAGTGGCGCAGTGGCGACCAGGTGGTGACACCCGCGCACAGCAGTGGCGCCGCACCCGCCGGATCGAGGTTGGCGGGAATCCGCAGCACGTAGTTTTCATCGACCACGATGGCGGAGGAATAACCCCCGTAAGTGGGGCCACCGGTGTGCTTGTCGACGCCCATGTAAGTGCCGGTCATGCCGACACTGCAGTAGTTCTCGAGGTTGTCCTCACACGAGGGACAGGAGCGGCAGGAGTCCACGATGCAGCCGACGCCGACCACATCGCCGACCTTGTGGCCACCGACCTCGGCGCCAACCGCCGTCACCCGGCCGATGATCTCGTGGCCGGCCACGGCCGGGTACGGGATCGGACCCCACTCGCCGCGCAGATAGTGGATATCCGAATGACAGATGCCGCAAAACTTGATCTCGATCGCCACGTCCTTCGGACCGGGATCGCGCCGCTCGAGGCTGTGCGGACCCAGCGGCCGGTCGGCGGCGAATGCTGCGTAGGCGCGGGCGGTCGAGGTCATCGGGACTCCATCTGGCGGGGCGGGAGAATACTCTGCACAGTGTACGCCGCTGGCGTTGCCGGCGAGCGTCTCGCCGCGCGCTTTCGGCCGCGTTTCGTCAGGGCGTGCGACGCGGTGCAGTCACCGCATCCAGCAATGCGGCAACAAAACGGACCTGCGCGCCATTGCGGGTGTCGTAAGCGCTACCGGTATAGCCCCACCAGTCCCAGCATGCCTTGGGATTGAGCGGCATCCAGCTGGCCCGGGTTTGTGGATACAGGACCACCACCGATGCGGCGTCGGCCGCGCGATTGAATCCACCGGAGTCGACGAGGCTGCGTCCGATCTGAGTCGCGGACTGCTGGCAGCCATGGAAGACCACGAGCAGGCCGCAGCGCGTGCGACTGCATTGCGGCGGGATGTAGACGAATCCCTCGTCGGCCAACTGCGGATCGGCGTCGGCGGCGAACAGGCGGCGCTGATCGAAGCCCACGGTCTGGCCCTGCCCACGGGCGGGCAGCGCCGGATCGGCAGCCGGGGCATCGAACAGCGCGCTCGTCACCGCGGATGCCGCATCGAAGTTGCAGCGCCCCAGCCACGGCGTGCCGCCTTCGATGCAGTCGACACCGGCATCGACGGTCGGCAGCACGTGGCCGATGGCACGCTCCAAATCGGTTTGGATCGGCAAACCGGGCGCGAGCGCGCGATAAAGTTCTGCGGCGGCAACTCCCATCGCTGGCGCGACCGTGAGATCGCGTGCGCCATGGAACACCCAGACCCGGTCGCCGGCGAATGCGGCAAGCGGATCGATGCTGCCGGCGCTCGCGCGGCTTTGCACCACTGCCGCGAGTTCGGCGACATCCGGTGCAGCGGCCTTCGGCACCATGCATGCATCGAGTGCGGTTTGCAGGTCGCCGCGCGCGCAGCCATAGGGTCCACCAGAGAGCACGGCCGCAGCATGAATGCGCGCATTCAGGGCCAGATGCACCTGGGTAGCCATGTAGGCGCCCGACGACACGCCGGCCACGGCGACGCGCGCGGAATCGATGTCCAGCGGTGGCAATGCGGGTGGGCCTGGATCACCGCTGCACGCGGCCAGAACCGCGCAGACCGGCAGGCCACAGGCGATGCGACACCTACGATGCAACATGCGCAGGCTTGCGGTGGACAGCGACAGATACAGCGTAGCGACCCTCGCAAGCGAGGGCCGCTGGCTCTGCGGGGCGCTGACGACAGCGCCCGATCAGAACGCGTAGCCGACGGTCAGCGACACCTGGCGCGGCGCACCGTAGAAACCGGTCAGGACACCGAGCGCCGGGATGTTGTAGCCGGTGGTGCGGTATTCGCGATCGCCGAGATTGCTGCCCTGCAGCGACACGGTCCATGGCTGATCGCTGGCGCGCCAGACCAGACCTGCGCCGAACAGCGTGTAGCCCGACTGCGCGATCGCCGGCGACAGATCGGTGGTCGGCACCACGTCGTCCTGGTAGCTGCCGGTCGCCCGACCGGTCAGCTCGCCACCGAACAGATCCCAGACGTACTGCAGGCTCAAGCCGGCCTGGTACTCCGGTGCATTGGTCAACGTCTGCACATCCGAGATGTCCACCCCACGACTGATGAACTTGGTGTATTCGGCATCCAGATAAGCGAAGTTGCCGCTGATGGTCAGCCGCTCGGTCGGATTGGCGACCAACTCTGCCTCCAGGCCGTTGACCTCCGCCTCACCGGCATTGGTGAAGTCGCCGAAGAAGCTGGCAACGCCGTTGGCGCCGATGAAGGAAGTGAACACCGACAACTGCACATCCTCGTACTTGTTCATGAAGTAGGCGAGGTTGAGGAAAACCGTGCCGTCTGCCAGCGCCGACTTGGTGCCCACCTCGAAACTGGTAACCGATTCATCGAGAAACGGACGCCCTGACGCCGGTACCGCGGCGGTGTTGGCGCGAATGTTGTAGCCACCGGACTTGAAACCGCGGGTGACCAGCCCGTAGACCAGGGTGTTGTCGGTAGCTTGATAGTCCAGCGCGATCTTCGGCGACAGGTTGTTGGTGCTGACCGAGTTGTCGAAATTGGCCGCTGTCGCGATCGGCACGGTATAGGTGGCATTGCTGAAGAACTGGTTCAGCGCCCGCGCTTGCTTGTTTTCATAGGTGTAGCGCGCGCCGGCGGTGACCCGGAAGCGGTCATTGATGTTGTAGGTGCCCTCGCCGTACAGCGCCCACTGGGTGGTCTCGACATCGCCGTTGGTATTGCCGAACTGCAGGTTGAAGAAGTTGTTGAGCACGGTGCCGCCGGCGGTGCCGTTGAAGTGGAACAGGCCGATCACGCCGGCAAGATCCTCGCTGAGGTAGTTGGCCTGGAACTCCTGCGTGAACTGATCGTCCTCGTAGTTGGCGCTGACGTCGGCGATGATGTTGGGCAGCGTATCGAAATCGATGTTGGTCTGGGTGTTCGATTCGCGATAGGCGGTGACCGACTTCAGCGACCAGGCGTCGTTGAGCTGGTAGTTGGCGGTTACCGAAGCGCCCTGCATGTCGGTGTCGTTGATGTTGCGCATGCCGTTGCGCACGTCGTAGCGGTCGTCGAGCGGTAGCAAGGTCGGCGCAAACCGGTTTGGCGCGAGCATCTGCGCACCGCGCACGCCGGACTGGTCGTCCAGCCAGTCCGCCGACACCACGATGCTGAAGATCTCGGACGGGTAGAAGCCCAGCGAGCCGCGGGCAACCAGGATTTCCTTGTCGGACACCGGCGCACCGTTGCGCAGGTTCTCGCCGAAACCATCGCGGTTGAGCGAGGCGGCCGAGAATCGCGCTACCACGGCATCGCTGCCGAGCGGCGTATTGACCGTGCCCTTGACGTCGGCCTGACCGTATTCGCCGGCAGTCACCTGTACCTTGCCCGAAAAATCCGGCAGCAGCGGCTTGGTGATGTACTTGATCGCACCGCCGATGGTGTTCTTGCCATACAGGGTGCCCTGCGGACCACGCAGGATCTCGATGCGGTCGACATCGAGCACGTCGAGCAGCGCACCCTGCGGACGCGCCAGATACACATCATCGATGTACACACCGACACCGGGCTCCACGCCCCACAGCGGATCGGACTGGCCGATACCGCGAATGTAGGCGGTGAGGGTCGATGACGAGCCGCGTGCGGCATAGATGGTCAGGTTCGGCACCAGCCCCTGCAGGTTACTGATGTCCTGCACGTTGAAATTTTCGATCTTGGTCTCGCTGAGCGCGGTGACCGCAACCGGGATCTCGTTGAGATTCTCCTCGCGCCGACGCGCGGTGACGACGATTTCGCCGAGTTTGGCGGCCTCGGACTTGTTGTCATCGCTGTCGTCGGGGCTTTCCGCCTGCGCATGCACGGCAAGCGGCCCCGCGAGGCAGGCGGCGGCGATCGCCAGGGCGAGCGGCGAAAGTTTGAATCGGGTCATGGCGTGTGCTCCTCGGCAAATGCGGCCGGCTCCCGATCCGCGCAGGCGCGCGAATCCCCACAATGCAGGGCCGGTCTGGTGCGGACTGTAGGCCGCCAGCGCCGTCGGCGAATCTGTACCTTCGTACAGTTACCCGCAGCAAAGGGCGCGACCATGCTCGCCGCCGACCCGCAATCCGGAGACATCGATGCTCAGCATGCTGGGCCTGTTCTGCGCGCTCGCGTTGCTGATCGTGCTGACCATGCGCGGCATGAACCTGTTCATTGCCACGCCGCTGTGCGCTTTGCTGGTGGCCCTGACCTCGGGCCTGGCGGTGCTGGAGCCATTGGCAGCCGCAGGGGCACCGAATCTGGTCGGTGCCTACATGAGTGGCTTCACCGGCTTCATCGCCGCCTGGTTTTTCATGTTCCTGCTCGGCTCGATCTTCGGCAAGCTGATGGAGGACTCGGGGGCCGCGGATTCGGTATCGCGCTGGGTCACGGGCAAGCTGGGCATGCAGCGCGCAGCGCTGGCAGTGGTGATCGCCTGCGCGATCCTGACTTATGGCGGCGTGAGCCTGTTCGTGGTCGCGTTTTCGGTCTATCCGATGGCGCTGTCGCTGTTTCGCCAGGCCGACCTGCCGCGGCGCTTCATTCCCGCCGCGCTCGCATTCGGCTCGGCGACCTTCACCATGACCAGCGCCGGCTCGCCGGAGATCCAGAACTGGATTCCGATCCCCTACCTCGGCACCACGCCGTATGCGGCATGGGAGGCCAGCGCGGTGGTGGCCGTGTTCATGGCGGTGTTCGGCTACTGGTGGCTCAAGCGCCTGATCACGCGCGCCAAGGATCGCGGCGAACGCTTCCAAGCGCGCGATGGCGACCCCACCGCGGTACGCGAACACCTGCCGCATCCGGCGCTGGCGATGATTCCGCTGGTGGTGGTGCTCACGGTGTCGTTCCTCTGGCACGACAGCCTGAAGACCTCGGCGCTGATCCTGGCCCTGCTCGCCGGCTCGCTGACGGCGTGGCTGGTCAATTTGAAGTGGCTGCGCAATCCGGGGCGCGCGCTCGCCGAAGCCAGCTCCGGTGCGTTGATGGCGATCGGCAATACGGCAGCGGTGGTCGGCTTCGGCGCGGTGGCGAAACTGTCGCCGGCGTTCGCGATTGCGGTCGAATGGGTGACCCACATGCCGGGCAGTCCGCTGGTGAGCGCCGCAATTGCGGTCAGCGTGATCGCCGCGATGACCGGCTCGGCCTCCGGTGGACAAGCGATCGCGCTGCCGATCCTGGCCCCGCACTTTCTCGGCGAGGGTGCCGATCCGGAACAGCTGCATCGCGCGGTGGCGGTCTCCTCGGGCGTGCTCGACTCCCTGCCGCACAACGGCTACGTGGTGACCACCATCCGCGCGATCTGCGGCGAAACCCATAACGCCGCATATGGGCCGGTGGCGGCAATGACGGTGGCGGTGCCGTTATTGGGACTGGTCTTGCTGCTGGGGTTATTCCAGCTGGGACTCTGACCAGTCGAGGGCGCGGGCCGGCTGGCCCGCGCCAATGATGGCACTCAGCGCAGGACCACGATCCGGTCGTTGTTCAAACGCACGCGATCGCCGCGATAGATGCGCATGTTGTCGGCCACTTCAACCGTGCGATACCCGCCACCATCCATGCGCACCTGCAGTCGCATGCCGTCGCGGTTTCCGTTGCGGTCGTCATAGCGACGATCGCGGCTGTAGCGGTCGCCATCGTCCTTGCGGTCGATGTTGCGGCCGACCGCACCACCAGCAACCACACCGGCAATGGTCGCTGCCGTTCGGCCGTCGCCCTTGCCGACCTGGTTACCGAGTGCGCCACCGATCAGCGCGCCGAGAATCAGGCCCTCGGTGCCGCGGTCGCGGTTGTTGCGGTCGCGTCTATCGTCGTCGCGATTATTTTCGTAGCGGCTGTTGTCGTAGCGGCTGTCGTCGTAGCGGATCTGCTGGACGCGCTCGACAGTGCCGCAGTTGCCGCAGCGGTAACGCTGCGCGAAGGCTTCTTCGGCCGGCAGCGAGAGTGCGAGAAGCAGGGCTAGCGCTGCCAGGATGTACAGGATGGGTTTACGCATGATCGAGCTCCTTCGATAGCGCAGGGCGCGGCTAATCGCCACGCACGCTGACACGACGCGCCCACGGGATGCGGGAGTAGTCGCTTCATCCGACACGTTAGTGCACAGCGGGCGCGGTGTCGGTGCGGTGGGCTACAGACGTAGCGGCCAGCGCGCCAGCGGCCAGATAGCCGATCTCCCCACAGCTTGTTCGACCAGTCCAGAGATCGCTTAGAGCTGACTATCCAGCGGCAGTAGCCGAAACATCCAGGCGGTGAACAGGCGGTTGCCATCGGCCTCCGGCTCGCCGGTAAACACCCGCGGCTGGCCGTCGTGTACGTCGTGCCAGCGCAGTTGGCCGGCTGCAAGTGCGACCCGCCAACTGCGCGCGGGGTCGATCGCTTGTTCGTACTGCGCACGCACCTGAGCTGCGAACGCCGGATCGTCGATCACCACCCCACCCTCGGTATTGATGCGCGCCGAGCGCGGGTCCATGTTGAACGAGCCCACGTAGGCGAGCCTGCCGTCGACCACCATCGCCTTGGTGTGCAGACTCGCACGCGAGGATCCCAATGGCCCCTCCTGCGAGGCGCCGCGAATCGGTTTGAGCTCGTGGATGTGTACGCCCGCGCGTAGCAGCGGTCGCCGCCATTTGGAGTAACCCCCATGCACGGCTGCCACGTCGTTGGCGGCCAGCGAGTTGGTCAGTACGCGCACCTCGACACCGCGCCGCTGCATGCCGATCAGAGTGTCCGCACCTTTGCGCATCGGTACAAAATACGATGAAATCAGGACCGCTTCGCGTTTGGCGGAGCCGAGCAAACCGCGCACCTCGTCGAGCATGCGCAGCGGCGGATCGCCACCGAAGGCCTTGGCAGGGTCGTCGGAGACCATGCGCACGCCGCGACCGCGACCGAGGGTGTGCAGTTGCAGGCCGATTTCGCCCTCTGCGTGCAGCTTGCGCAGGCGCTCTACATACTCACTGGCCGCTGCAGCGCTGCGATGTGCCGCAAAGGCGGCCTGCGCTGCGGCCACTGCAGCGGTTGCATCGCTGGCTTTGGCGAACGCAGCCAACGGCACTACCGCAGCGCTGTTCCAGTATTCGTCGAACTGCTGCGACGCAGCGACCGCCGCGGCGCCGACCAGCAGTACGCCCAGGTCGCCGAAATCGAGCTCGTCGTGCGCCCCGAAGTACTCATCGCCGATATTGCGGCCGCCAACGACCGCCAGACGCGAATCCGCGATCCACAGCTTGTTGTGCATGCGCCGATTCTTCAGCCCCAGCGTCGCGAAGAACTCGAGCGTGTTGCCAAGCACCGAAGCGCGGGTGCGGAAGGGATTGAACAGGCGGATCTCGAGGTTCGGATGCGCGTCGACGTTGGCCAGGCTTTGATCCAGGCCGCGCGCATAGATGTCGTCGAGCAGCACCCGCACGCGCACCCCGCGTTGCGCGGCGTCGAACAGCTCGCCGGCGATCAGGCGGCCGGTGAGATCGTCGTGCCACATGTAGTACTGCGCGTCGACGCTGCGCTCGGCGATCGATGCGCTGCGCATGCGCAGCGCAAACGCATCTTCGTTGCCCTTCACCAGCCGATAGCCCGACTCGCCTGCGGCCAGCGCCAAAGAATCCACCGCGAGGTCCAGCCGCGTGTCGGCGCCGATCGGCAGGGCACTTGTGGGTTCGCCGCGCGGCAGCGGACCGCTCGCGCAGGCGCCGAGCAAGAGGGCGCCGAGCAGTGGAGCCAGCACTCTGACGGCGGCGTTCATGGGCAGGTCCAAGCCGGCTGGCGGATTACCTCAACCTGCGATTTGATGTTTCGCGCCGATCGAGGATCGGCGCTGGGTTGCAGCAGGTCGGGACGACCTGGATTACTTCGAGATGCGGGTGATCTTGGAGCCTTCGAGGGTGGCGTTGTACATCAAGCCTTTTTCGTCGAGGATGAAGCCGATGATCGGCTGGTTCAGACTCTTTGTATCGGCCTGTGCACCGGCACCGAGGTCGGCGACCACGATCGAGCCATCGACGCCGGCTTCCCAGCCCTCGGAGTTCTTGAACTTGCGCAGCGCCTCTGCGTCCATGAAGCCGATGATCTGTGCGCGCTTTTGCAGGCCCAGCTGCAAGCCGACCGAGCCGGTCACCAGTTGGTAGTAACCGCTGACCGCACCACGTTCGCGCAGCACGCCCTCGCCGAATTCCGCGCCCACGCCGATCCCGCCCTTGTAGATGCCCGGGAACACCA
>JBBSDI010000031.1:0-17632 GCA_038249585.1 Lysobacterales bacterium
ACGCCGGGCGGCGATCAAGACCGGCAGAAAATCCACCGATTAACTGCGTCTTTCGCCCCTCTGCGGGCGCGTGTTTTCCTTCGATCACCGGGCGCGCTGTGTCGCGCCTTGGACCTCGAAGGATCAAGCATGAACACACACCGCAACACATGGTCGCACGCCGTCGGTGATCGCCCGCTGCGCCTGCTCCGGCTGCCGGAAGTCATCCAGCGCACCGGCCGCAGCCGCACCGGCATCTATCGCGAAGTGCAGGAAGGAACCTTCCCCAAGCCCGTGCGCGCCTCGCTGCGCTCCGTGGCGTGGATCGAGGGCGAAGTGGATCAATGGATCGCGGCACGCATCGCCGCCTCGCGTGGGCCGGTGGGTGGCGCTTGAACACCGGGCGCGCACCGGACGCGGCACCGGATGTGGTCGCGCTGCGCGCTGCGCTGCCGGATGGCGCGCGCGTGGCCTGCGACCTGGCGCACGAAGCCGCGAGCGATCCAACCGCCGCGAACATCGACGGGTTGCTCGCGCAGCTTTACGGGCTGCAACGCCTGGCGCTCGCGCTGCGCGCCGTCGTCGGGCAGGGCGCGGCCTGAATGAGCGCACCGCGCCCGCATGAGATCGACATCGGCCAGCATGCCGAGCGCCCGAGCCGCGCCGCCGCCATCGTCGCGCCGCCGCCGATCATCCTGACCCGCGCAAGCGACCTGATCCGCGAGCCCACGCCGACACAATGGCTTGTGCAGGGCTGGATCGAGCGCGGCGCGTTCTGCATGTTGAACGGCGCGCCGTCGTCGGGAAAGTCATTCATCGCGCTATCGTGGGCCGCTGCTATCGCCACCGGCTGCAGTCAATGGTTCGGCCGCGCCACGCGCCGCGGACCCGTGATCTACCTGTGCGGCGAAGGCCATCGCGGCGTTGCACGCCGCCTGCGCGGCTGGTCCGACCATCACGGCATCTCGCTCGATGATGCGCCGCTGTACGTGAGCGACCGCGCCTTCCCGCTCGATCAAGCGGTGGACGCGCACGCGGCAGGCGAAGTGATCGAGGCCGCGGCCGATAGCGAAGGCATGGTGCCTGAGCTGATCGTGATCGACACCACGGCGCGACACTTCGGCGGCGATGAGAACAGCGCGCAGGAAGCCGGCGCCCTGATCGCGCACGCGGCCGAGATGGGCGCGCGCTGGGGCGCTGCCGTGCTGATGGTGCATCACTCCGGCCACGGGGCCAGCGAGCGTGCCCGCGGTTCCAGCGCCTTTCGTGCGGCCTGCGATGCCGAGTATCTCGCCACGCGTGAGGGCGATGACGGCTGCATCGTGCTCAAGACGAAGAAGGCGAAGGATCACGACGAGCCCGAGCCGATGGCGTTCGATCTGGTCGGCTATGCGCTGCCCTGGGTGCGCGACGACGGCACACCGGACACCACGGCCATTCTGCGCCCTGCAATCGGCGGCGTCCCCGCTCAGTCCGAAAAATCCACGCCGAAGAATCCGGGCGGCGTGAATCAGCGCCGCGTGTTGGAAGTCCTGCGCGCCATGCTGGACGAACAGCGCCGCACGCTCACCGCTGCCGGCTATGACCCTGACCAAGCGCAGGTGACCGTCACCGACTTGCGCGAGCGCTGCGCGCTCGACCGCAACCGCTGGAACGAAGTATTCGCCGGCCTTCGCGACCGCGGATCGGTGGTGATCGACGGGCCACACGTCCAGCCTGGCGACTCCTGAGGCGTCCGAAATGCACCGTCCGAACCGTCCGAAAACGTCCGAAACGTCCGAAACCGCGCACCGTCCGAACGTCCGACCGAAAGCGGGTCCTTCCTGAGCTTCCGCTACTGCGGGTCGAAGAGTCGCAATTCCTGTGCAGGTAGCCGCAACCTAAGAGGGTTCCAAAGATGGGCATCAAGTCGCAACCCGCCGCCGATTCCGACGACGACAAGGGCCGGTCCCTGCCGATGATCCCGACTGTGAACTTCCGCGAGTTGCAGCGCGGCAAGCCTTCCACGCTCGCGATCATCCTCGGGGTGAGCCGGTCCGCAGTGTCGAAGGCGATCCGCGATGGTCGAATCGCGCCAGCCGGCACCGATGGGCTACTCGATCTGCGCGCATCCGTCGCCGCCTGGGCTCGCAACACGCATCCGGGCCGCATCCGCGCCCGCGCGCTGCGAAGCGTGAACGATGAGCTTTCCGGCCTGCGCGCTCGCATTGCCGCACTCGAAGCGGCAGCCGCGACCCTGCGCGTCGCGCTGGCGTCCGAAAAATCGCGGGGACGCGCCGTACCGTTCGTACTGCAGGATGCACGCGCGGACCGCATTGCGTGGTTCTGCAATGCGGTGGTGGCTGGTGGCCTCGGGCTCGCGGAAAGGCATACGCCGGATCGCCTGCGGGACGCCGCGCAGGCGCGCGTGTTGGATCGGTTGCTCGACCGCCTCGTGTCCGATGCGCGACTATATGAGTGAGTCGGCCACGCTGCTGCGCTGTGCGATCGAGGGCCGCGAGCCCGAGGCCGTCGCGCGCTGGATCGGCGATGCGCTGGCCGCGCACCTGTCGCGCGGGGGCGCCGGACTCGAGGCCGCGCTCGGGTTCACCGGCGGCGGGCTGCGGCAAGCGGCACGCGCGGCGCGCGATGGCTGGCTGCGCGAAGCGGCCGCGCTGGCCGCGCCTGGGGCGGGCTTGTGGGCGCAGGCTGGCGAACTGCACGCCGCCGAGCGCGCCTCGCGCCTGGCGCGCGCACGGGCCGCAGGGCGCGGCATGCTGCCGCCCGATCCGGTGGCCGCCGCGATTGCGCTCGCCGAGCGGCTCGGCGCGCTGCCGAGCACGCGCCGGCAACTGCTGACCGTACTGGCGCGCAGTAGTGAAGCCGGGGGCCGTGCAATTTCAGCGGCACGGGGCGTAGCGTGACCCTCGCACCCACAACGGAAACCTGCCCCATGAATAACTTGCAAACCCTCGCGCGTGAGCGCCACGCTCGCGCCGCCGCCGAAGCCGCGCAATGGCGCGCACTGTCCACCGATGCGCCCGCATTTTCGCTGCGCCGCGCCCTCACTGCGGCAATCACCGGCGACTGGTCCGATGCACGCGGCGAGCGCGCCGCGTCGGATCGCCTGGCCGATGCGTTCGCCACCGACCGGCCGCTGGGCGCGCACCGTTTCGTGATCGACGCCGCGCAACTTCGCGATATCGGAACCGCGACCGGCGCGAGCGGCGGTTTTCTGCAAGGTTCAAGCGTGCTGGGTTACATGCCCGCGCGTCGCGGCGGCAGCGTGATCGAGCGCCTCGGCGCGCGGCGCCTGCCGGCACCGGCAACGGGCACCGCTGCGCGCGGGATCGCGCCGGCCGCAACATGGTTGGTCGATGAAACCACGCCGATTACGGCCGTCGATCCGATCTTCGGATCGTGCGCGGTTCGCCCGCACTGGGTCGGCTCCGGCTGCCGGGCATCCCGGCAAATGTTGATGTCGCCGCAGTCTGATCCTGCCATCGCGGATGCGCTGCTCGCCTCGGTCAACGATGCGACAGACGCCGCGGCACTCGGCGGCACGAGTGTCGGCGGGCAACCGGCGGGCATCGTGCGATGGGCGACCGCCATCGCGGGAACGAGCTTCAATCGCGCCACCGCGCGCGAGTTGGAGCGCCGCGTCCTGGCCGCGAAAGCGATCCGCGACCCGGCATCGGTGGCGTTTGTCGGCGACGCGTCGGCCGCCGAGTTGCTCGGCGCGCGCGTGGTCACCGGCGGTGGCGATGCGACCGTGTGGACCGGCGGCCTGGCCGAAGGTCAGATCGGTGGGGTGCGCGCGGTTGGCACCGCGAACGCGCCGGCAGCGACGATCATCGCGGGCGATTTCTCGCAACTGGTGATCTACGAATTCCGGCCGATCATCGTCGAGGCTTCGCCCTACGGCAACGCGACCGCGTTCCGCTCCGGGCAAATCGAATTCCGGATTCTGACCGCGGTCGATTTCGTCGCAGAACATCCGCAAGCGTTCTGCGTCGCAACGGCGTTGACGTAATGGACGGCGCGCCCGAAACCCTGAACTGCCGCGCCCGTCGCGCGCTGCGCGCCGATGGCCGGCACGTTGCACCCGGCGACCTGGTGCGCCTGCCAATCGGAACCGCGCTCGCGGGCGCATCGTGCGGGCAGGTCGAGATCGTCGGACCCGAGGCCGCGATGGTCGGCACGCGACCGGCGGCAACCTGGACGCCGCCGCGCGTCGGCACCGCGGGGCCGGCGCCGAGCGAGTGGATGCTCGGGCCCGGCGACCGGGGCAGCCTGCCGGCTGCGCCGCGCGCCGCGGCAGCGCGTGGCTACCGCGCGACGCGCCCGACCGTGACGGCGCTTCAACTGTTCGCGCGCTGGTTCGGCGGTGGCTCGTGAGCGTGATTCCGTTTCCTACGCGCGGAAAACCGCCTGCTGATGGCGCGTTTCTCGCGCGCCTGCGAAGCGCCAACGCGCGCGGGCTCGCCTTGGTGCGCCTGACGCGCGGCGTCACCGTGAATGGTCGCGCCCACGAAGCCGGCGCGATGGTAGATGTTGGGCCGGATGCGGCGCGCGAGTTGATCCGCAGCGGCGCAGCGACACCGGCGGGGGCCGTTCGATGAGCGCCAGCGCGGCACGGCGCGCCCCTCTGCGCCGACGCGGCGCACGAGCGCTCGCGCGGATCGTGCGGCGGGTTCTGGTCGGCGCTTGGCACGCCGCGCCCGATGACGTTGTGTGCGATGCGCGCCTCGCGCGGTACCTGGTCCGCGAGGGCGTCGCGCGGCGCCTGTAGATGATTCCCCGCGGCCGCGCAAGCGGTCACGGCGTTCCCTTGCTGCAAGGGCGGGCCAAGGCCCGATGTGCAGCCGTCGCGGCGTGAGCGGCGGACTCGAAATCACGTGCGCGTTAGCCGGATCGTGGCGCCTGCGCAATTGCGCAGAAATAACACCGGCAGCGGTCGCTGTAGCGCAAATACCTCGCGCAGCCGAAGCCGTCGCGCTCCCGCGCGTAAAACGGGAAGTCCTGGCTTGCGGTGGATCCGCCGCAAGCCGGGCCGGCGCCTGGCTCCCAAGCGCCGCCGTGCGAACGACGCGACCGGCGGAAGGCGCGCGGGCATCGCCGCAAGTTTCTGGTAGCGGCTGCTTTCGTTGCGGGTTAGACCAAGATCACGCAGCGTTGCCGTATGTGTCGCATCGTGCGACACATGAAGAGGCGGGCCGCTGGTCTTGGTTGCGCGCTGCCCGCTTTCCGCAGCGGTGATCGCCTGCAGCGCATCATTTTCTAAGTGCCGCGTAGAATTCTTTCTTCGATACGCCGGCCTGTCGAGCCATGCTCGAGATCAAGTCACCGGTAAATGGTTGCTTCGGGCAGTCGACCGTGACTTTGCGACGGCCGTCGGAGCCATCCCTAATCCATTGCTCGTGTGAGCCAGTCTGATCGCGCAGTTCAAAGCCGAGGCTCGCCAGAATCCGCTTGACCTGGCGACAGTCAAGCGGCGGGAAGTGCCCCGACACTGTGCGGCGCTAGATCAGGCCAACACAAGGTCGCAGAACGCGCGCTCGGATTCATCCCCGTTACCTTGTGGCTTAGTTCGAAGCGCGGTGCGCAGACGAAGCCAGTAATAGCGCGCCCACATCGACAGAGGCGCCCGACGCGAAAGCAACTGTTTAGCGTGCGCGCGATCATCGCCAACGACCGCGTCATAGACGTACTGATGGATCATCTTGTACAGCTTGCGCCGGGCCTCTTCGAACGAGTCGGCTTGCGCTGCAAGATCGAAGTTGAGCGCGAACGCCTGCCACTGGGAGCCAACGCGCTCCGCGTAGCAGCAAACTGAGAACTCAGTGCTTCGGCGTTTCATGGGCTTAGTCCACTAGCTACTCGTCAACAGTGTGATGCGCTTGCCACTGCACCAACTGTGCCGCGTCACTTCGCATCAGTAGCAAAGATAGTGGCGACAACCCCTTGACACAAGGATCAACGACAGCCGCTTCGGGCACCGAACGGGCACCGCGCCGGGCGAACGATATCGGTGCGGGGCTGTAGACTTCTGGGGAATTGCCAAATTCGCATTGCGAATCAGGCTCTTAGAAGTGGCTCCCGAGGACGGACTCGAACCGCCGACCCGGTGATTAACAGTCACCTGCTCTACCGACTGAGCTACTCGGGAATATTCGGTGGGGTGCGCCTGCGCTGACTGCGGCCAGCAAACGCCGTGCCGAACGGCGAAGCCTTGAAACGGCCAGGCCGAGGGGCGCGAATAATGGCCCAGACGCTGCCACCCGTCAAGCCAGCGGGTGCTCGCGCGCGACTATCAGGACCTCACGCGACACGCCCAGCCCGGCGGCAGCGGCCCGCTGCGCACCCGACCGACGTTGTTGATCACAAGTTGCCGTCCCATGCCCTGATGATGCGGGTTGCACAGCGTCATGGTGACGTTGCTGCCCGCCGACGTGCCGTCGGCGCGAAAGCGGACCGTACGCCGACCGCTGGTGCTGGTCAGCAGCAGTCGACTCGGATCCAGTACCGATGCCTCCAGCACGCCTCGTGCA
This sequence comes from Lysobacterales bacterium, assembly GCA_038249585.1. GTDB lineage: Bacteria > Pseudomonadota > Gammaproteobacteria > Xanthomonadales > Ahniellaceae > UBA4656. The sequence goes on from JBBSDI010000031.1 coordinate 6,510, forward strand.
GCGCCAGGCTGGCCGAGGCGCTGCGCATCGTCGAACACCAGCCAGCCGGCCGACCAGTCGGTTCCGGGCTGGCACGTTGTGGCATCGCCGCTAGGGCATACGGTGACCATGCCAGCCGTTTCGACTGCCCGCAGACGCCCTCTGGCGAGGGCCACGCTGAGGGCCGAACTTTGCGCCCGCAATTCGGCCTCCGCCGCGAAGCGTGCGAATGCGGGCACCCCGAGGGTCAGCAGGATGCCGACGATCGAGACGCTGGCGAGCAGTTCGACCAGGCTGAAACCATTGCTGCACGTCGGGTGTGCCATTGTCGCTATCCTTGCGTGGGTTGGATGGCCACCAGTGTCCTGTCAGCAGGCGCGTCAGCCGATGGCGGATCGCCGCGCCGGCTTGTAGGAAAATCCCCATCCCCAGCGTGCGAAACCGCCCCCATGGTCGCTACCTCGATCCCTCGCAACGATGCCGACGCCGGCTTTCGGCTGGTTGCACCTTTTGAGCCGACCGGGGACCAGCCGCAGGCGATCAAGAAGCTGATCGACGGATTCGAGGCCGGACTCGCGCACCAGACCCTGCTGGGTGTTACCGGTTCCGGCAAGACCTACACCATCGCCAACGTGGTGCAGGCGGTGCAAAAGACGACCCTGGTGCTGGCGCCGAACAAGACCCTGGCCGCGCAGCTGTACGGCGAGTTCAAGGAGTTCTTTCCGCACAATGCGGTGGAGTACTTCGTGTCCTACTACGACTACTACCAGCCGGAGGCCTATGTGCCCTCCAGCGATACGTTCATCGAGAAGGATTCCTCGATCAACGAGCACATCGAGCAGATGCGCCTGTCAGCGACCAAGGCCCTGCTGGAGCGACGCGATGCGCTGATCGTGGCCACGGTCTCGGCCATCTACGGGCTCGGCGATCCGACCGAATACTTCCGCATGGTGCTGCATCTGGTGCGTGGCGACCGGCTGGAGCAGCGCGAGCTGCTGCGCCGGCTCGCCGAACTGCAGTACTCACGCGGCGATTTGGAGCTGCGCCGCGGCACCTACCGTGTGCGTGGCGATGTGGTCGACGTATTTCCCGCCGAGTCCGATTCGGAAGCCGTCCGCGTCGAGCTGTTCGACGACAGCATCGAATCGATCGCGCTGTTCGACCCGCTGACCGGCGAGGTGGTGCGCAGGGTGCCGCGCCACACGATCTATCCGAAGACCCATTACGTGAGCACCCGGCGCACCGTGCTGGAGGCGATCGAAACCATCAAGCCCGAGCTGCAGGACAGGCTCGAGCAGCTGTATCGCGACAACAAGCTGGTCGAGGCGCAGCGCCTGAAGCAGCGCACCACCTTCGATCTGGAAATGATGGCCGAGATCGGCTTCTGCCAGGGCATCGAAAACTACTCGCGGCATCTGACCGGACGCCCCTCGGGAGAGCCGCCGCCGTGTCTTTTCGACTACCTGCCACCCGACGCGCTGCTGGTGGTCGACGAGTCGCATGTGACCTTGCCGCAGCTCGGCGGCATGTACAAAGGCGACCGCTCGCGCAAGGAGACGCTGGTGGAGTACGGCTTTCGCCTGCCGTCCGCGCTCGACAACCGGCCGCTGAAATTCGACGAGTTCGAGCGCAGGCAGCCGCGCACGATCTACGTCTCCGCCACGCCGACGCAACGCGAGCTGGACAAGTCCGAAGGCGCGATTGTCGAGCTGTTGGTGCGCCCGACCGGGCTGGTCGATCCGGCCGTCGAGGTGCGCCCAGCCAGCACCCAGGTCGACGACCTGCTGGGTGAGATCAACCGCCGCGTCGCGATTGGTGATCGTGTGCTGGTCACCACGCTGACCAAACGCATGGCGGAGAACCTGACCGAGTTCCTCGGCGACAACGGCGTGCGTGTGCGCTGGCTGCACGCCGATGTGGAGACGGTCGAGCGGGTCGAGATCATCCGCGACCTGCGCCTGGGCAAGTTCGACGTGCTGGTGGGGATCAACCTGCTGCGCGAGGGCCTCGATATGCCGGAGGTCTCGCTGGTCGCGATCCTCGATGCCGACAAGGAAGGCTTCCTGCGCTCGACCTCGTCGCTGATCCAGACCATCGGGCGCGCAGCCCGCAACCTGCGCGGCACGGCGATCCTGTATGCCGATGTGATCACCGGCTCGATGAAATCCGCGATGGACGAGACCGCGCGGCGCCGCGAGCGCCAGGTCGTGTACAACACCGAGCACGGCATCACTCCGCGATCGATCATCAAGAATGTCACGGACATCATGGAAGGCGCGCGTGGCGAGCCCGCACTGCAGAAGACGCGTGGCCGCGGTGCCGCAGCGCGCAAGGTGGCGGAGCCGGCAATCGACTATGCGACCCTCGATCCGGCCCAGCTTGCAGCACGACTGCGCAAGCTCGAAGCGCAGATGTACAAGCACGCGCAGGAGCTGGAGTTCGAGGCCGCTGCCAGCGTGCGCGACGAGATCCGCAAGGCGAAGGCGCAGGGATTGATCCGGTAGCGGCGGTGTCGTGCAGCAACCCAGTTGTGGTGCGGCCGACACCCCCACCCCAACCCTTCCCCCGTCAAGGTGGAAGGGCTTTTTCGGTTGCGCGAGATTGCGTGGTGGGTCGAGCGTCCAGATAGCGCGGCACAGCCGCGGACCGCCGAACGCCCGCGCGAGTAGCGCGGGCCGGAGGCCCGGCTGGGGTGGGGGGCTTGCGATGCATCAACGTAGGCCCGTTGCCTTTCCTATCTCGGACCAGCGCCGGGCGCATCCGCAGCCGGCGAATCGCCGCTTGCCGCGTGCTCTTCGCGCGCGGCATTGAGCGTATCCACTGCAGCGTCGAATGCTGCGGCGTCGCCACCGAGCACAGCGCGTTCGATGCTTGCCAGCGACTGCCGTTCGTTCTGCCACAGGCTGCGCGAGCGTTGCTGGTATTGCACGGCCTCGGGGCTGCTGGCTTGCGCGCCGTCCAGCATGCCGATGGCCCGGTCCAATGGGCCCAGACATTCCTCGCGCAAGCGCCTGCCCACTACCGCACGCGGTTGCGAGTCGAGCGCATCGAGGGCGCTGTCGCAGCCATCGAGCGCCGCGATCCGCGCTTCGTCGGCCGGTTTGATCCTGGCGATGTCGGCGAACACGCGTGCGGCCGCCTGGTTGGTTTCGCGTCGGCGCGCGATCTGCGCCAGCTGTTCGGCGAGCACATTGCGAAGGCCCTGGTCGGATGGCGAAAGGCCGCGAACCTGCTGTTCGATCGCGTCGAGGCCAGTCACGCATGCGGCTTCGAATCCGGCTTGGCCAGCGACAGGGTCCACTTGCGCCAGTTTCTGCGCCGATTGGCAGGCGCTGTCGATGTCCTTGGCGCGCGACTGGATGGTTTCGATCAGGCGCGCGACTCGGTAGTCGTCCGACCCACGCCCGGCCGCGAACGCAAGCCCACACCCGAGCAAGACCACGCCGAGCGCACCGACCCCTGCCAACGGCAGCAGCGGCGACCGCCGTTCGATCTCGAACGGCGGCGCCAGCACCAGCCCCAATACGAATCCTGCGATCAATCCGCTGACGTGGGCGCTGTTGTTGATGCCCTCGCCGTCGAAGCCCTGCTTGAGCGACCAGATCATGTACAGACCCCCCACCGCCAGGATCACCCGCATCGAGGCCAACGGCAGTTGCCCGCGGCGGCGCAGTGGATAGGCCAGCAGGGCTCCGACCACCCCGAACACCGCGCCGGAGGCGCCAACCGCCACGGTGCTGAAGTGGCTGAAGATATCGGCCGCACTGCCCACAAGTCCGGCACCAAGGAAGATCGCCGCCAGACCGGGTCGCCCGTACAGGCGTTCCACATAGGGCGCCAGCAACAGGAAAGTCAGCAGGTTGCCGATCAAGTGGCCGAAGTCGGCATGCAGGAACACCGCGCTGAGCATGCGCCATGGCTCACCGGCCAGTGTTTGCATCGGCAGGTGGGCGCCGTGTGCGTACAGGGTGGCGGTATCGAAGCTCAAGCCTCCCGCGCGAACCACCTGCAACACGAAGCAAACAACGATGACCGCACTGATCGCATAGGTCGCAAGCGCCTGCCGTCGGTAGGGACCGAGACGGTCCTCGTACCAGCGCCGAATCAGACTCGACCTGGTGCCGGTGCCGGGCAGCCATGCGAGCAGTCGATCGGCATCGGCATCCTGGCTGAATTCCAGCGTCCGCAGACCCTCCTGGCCGCCGCCGGCTGCTGCTCGCAGGCGCAGGCCGATGCGGCGTGCCGAAAGGCGCTGCCAGCCCAGCACCTGCGCACGGGTGGCGCGCAGGTCGACCACCAGGCCAGCGCCGTCGCTGCCGGTCCGGCCCTGCAATTGCAGTACATCGCCGGCGAAGCCGATGTACCCCTGGCCGTTGAGGCGTCCGCTGTTCCAGCCAAAGCGCACCGCAGCCGGGCTCATCCCGGCGATGCGTCCCGCCAAACCCGCGATGGTGTCGCTGCCGAAGCCGGTTGTCATCCGACGATTCCCCTGTTTGCCCGCATCCGCATGATAGAACGGTCGCACATTAACCGCGCAGCAGGCGCCTTGCCGCGATGCGGCGCCGGCTGCTACCTTATGCGGCCTTGGGGCGCGTAGCTCAGCGGTAGAGCACTACCTTGACATGGTAGGGGTCACAGGTTCGATCCCTGTCGCGCCCACCACCCCGGACCATCCGGGGGTTTGCCGCAGTTGCCGCTTCGCTGCAGCTGCGGGTCGATATCGAAGGCATGCTGCGTGCCCGGCGGCGGACGGCGCGCCGATCGCAGGCGCACAGGTTCCAGCAGTTGCTGCATGCTCAGCGCAAAGACCACCCACCACGGAGCCGTAGTTCGAAAGAACACGATCACCATGACGCGAACCACAACCCGCCACTGCTGAAACGCTGCGCGTCGCGTCTCCTGGTTTTTGCGAGATCAAAGGGCGCCCAGCGCCCTTTTTTGTTGTCTGAAGGACCTTGCCCATGATTCAGGTGACGCTCCCCGACGGCAGTCGCCGTGAATTCCCCGCTGCCATCGATGTCGCAGGCGTTGCCGCCGCGATCGGGCCCGGACTGGCCAACGCCGCGCTCGCCGGCAAGGTCGACGGCACGCTGGTCGATACCTCGTACCGCATCGACCGCGACGTGGCGCTGGAGATCGTCACCGACAAGCATCCCGATGCGCTCGAGATCGTGCGTCACTCGACCGCGCACCTGCTCGCACAGGCGGTGCAGCGCCTGCATCCGGGCGCGCAGGTCACCATCGGCCCGGTGATCGACAACGGCTTCTACTACGACTTCGCCTACGTCCGCCCGTTTACCACCGACGACCTGCCGGCGATCGAAGCCGAGATGGCCAGACTGGTCAAGCAAGGCCTGCCGGTCGTGCGCTGCGTGAAATCGCGCGACGATGCGGTGGCCTTCTTCACCGGCATCGGTGAGCACTACAAGGCACAGATCATCGAATCGATCCCGGCCAGCGAGGACCTGTCGCTGTACAGCCAGGGCGAGTTCACCGACCTGTGCCGCGGCCCGCACGTGCCCGCTACCGACAAGCTGCGCGCGTTCAAGCTGATGAAGGTGGCCGGCGCCTATTGGCGTGGCGATCACAACAACCAGATGCTCAGCCGCATCTACGGCACCGCCTGGCTCAACGACAAGGACCTCAAGGCCTACCTGACCCAGCTCGAAGAAGCCGACAAGCGCGACCATCGCAAGATCGCCAGGCAGCTGGAGCTGTTCCACCTGCAGGATGAAGCGCCGGGTCTGATCTTCTGGCACCCGAAGGGCTGGCAGCTGTGGCAGGTCATCGAGCAGTACATGCGTCGCGTGTATCGCAGCTCCGGCTACCGCGAGGTGCGCTGCCCGCAGATCCTCGATGTTGCGCTGTGGAAGCAGTCCGGCCACTGGGACAACTACAAGGAGAACATGTTCTTCACCGAGTCGGAGAAGCGCACCTATGCGCTCAAGCCGATGAACTGCCCCGGCCATGTGCAGATCTTCAACCAGGGCCTGCACAGCTACCGCGACCTGCCGCTGCGCTACGGCGAGTTCGGAGCGTGCCATCGCAACGAGCCCTCGGGCGCGCTGCACGGCATCCTGCGGGTGCGCGGTTTCACCCAGGACGACGGCCACATCTTCTGCACCGCCGAGCAGGTCGAGGCCGAGGTCACGGCCTTCCATCGGCAGGCGCTGCAGGTGTATGCCGACTTCGGGTTCAGCGACGTGCAGATCAAGATTGCGCTGCGCCCGCCCTCGCGGCTGGGCGACGATGCGACATGGGATCGCGCCGAGGCGGCTCTGCGCGGGGCGCTGTCGGCCTGCGGGGTGGCTTGGGAGGAGCTGCCGGGCGAGGGCGCCTTCTACGGCCCCAAGATCGAGTACCACCTCAAGGATGCGATCGGTCGCACCTGGCAGCTGGGCACGATGCAGGTCGATTTCATGATGCCAACCCGGCTTGGCGCCGAGTACGTGGACGAACGCTCTACCAGGCGCAACCCGGTGATGCTGCACCGCGCGATCGTCGGCTCGATGGAGCGATTTATCGGGATCCTGATCGAAAACCATGCCGGCGCTTTCCCGCCCTGGCTGGCTCCGGTGCAGGCCGTGGTGCTCAATATCACCGATGCGCAGGCCGAATATGCAGGGGCGCTGGCAAAAGACCTTGCAAATCAAGGCTTCCGGGTGGAGTCCGATTTGCGCAATGAGAAGATCGGCTATAAGATCCGCGCCCACACACTGCAGAAAGTGCCTTATCTGCTTGTCGCGGGCGACCGCGAGAAGGAGCAGGGCACCATCGCGGTGCGCACCCGCTCGGGGGAAGATTTGGGCGCCATGAGCGTTTCCGGGTTCGTCGAGCGTCTGCGCAATGAATCGAATGCGGCCCAGGGTTGAGATGCCCGGAGCCGTCCTGCGTCGTATCACCAGAGGACAAGCCACATCGCCACCGAAAACAAACTGACCCGGAAGAATCAGGAAATCCGGGTGCCGAAAGTCCGCGTCATCGGCGCCGATGGCAATCAGGTCGGGGTGCTCACGCGCGAGGAAGCGCTCAAGCTGGCAGAGGAATCAGCGCTCGATCTGGTCGAGATCGTGCCCAACTCCGATCCGCCGGTGTGTCGCATCATGGACTTCGGCAAGTACCGCTTCGATCTGCAGAAGAAAGCCAGCCTTGCCAAGAAGCGGACCCGGCAGCAGGAACTCAAGGAATTGAAGTTCCGCCCGACCACCGACGACGGCGACTATGCGATCAAGATCCGTAACCTCAAGCGCTTCATCGGCGAGGGCGACAAGGTCAAGATCACGATCCGCTTCAAGGGGCGCGAGATGGCGCACACGGAGCTGGGTTTGCTGATGGCGCAGCGGATCGAGGCCGACATCAAGGACGAGGTCACCATTGAACAGATGCCGCGGATGGAAGGCCGCCAGCTGTTCATGATGGTCTCGCCGAAGAAAAGGTAGGGTTCGGCAGGCAGCACGCCGGATTCGCGCAACCCGTACCAGCATCAACGAGTCACAGGAACCAGCGGGCTTCGCCCCGCTACAAGCCGGAACGAGCAGGACGGAAAGAGCAGGGTGACCTGCCGCTCGCGCCAGTCACGAAAACACCCACGGAGCTGTACCGTCATGCCAAAGATCAAGACCAACCGGGCCGCTGCCAAGCGGTTCCGCAAGACCGCTTCCGGCAAATTCAAGGCCGGCCACGCCTTCAAGAGTCACATCCTGACCAAGAAGTCGACCAAGCGGAAGCGCGGCTTGCGCGCTACCAACTATGTTCGTGCCGAGGACGCTGGTCGCGTCGCTCGCATGCTTCCGTACGCTTGAGGAGGACGACCCATGGCACGAGTCAAGCGTGGTGTCACCGCCCGTCGTCGGCACAAGAAAATCATCAGCAAGGCCAAGGGCTACTACAACGCGCGCCGCAAGGTGTTCCGCGTCGTAAAGCAGGCGGTTACCAAGGCCGGCCAGTACGCCTACATCGGCCGCAAGCTCAAGAAGCGCCAGTATCGTGCACTGTGGATCGTGCGCATCAATGCCGCGTCGCGCCAGTTCGGGCTGTCCTACAGCCGCCTGATCAATGGGCTGAAGAAGGCCGGCATCACGATGGATCGCAAGGTGCTCGCCGATCTCGCCGTGCACGACCTGGCCGCGTTCGGCAAGATCGCGGAGCAGGCCAAGGCCAGCCTCGCTGCCTGAGCTGCCGCAGTCCGGCAGCGGCATCGCCGGACTTTCGCGTGCTACAGCGTGGGGAAAAGGCCGGGCCTTTTCCCCACGATCGTTTGTGGACCCCCCATGCAGACCATCGTCGACGAATATCAACCCAGGATCGCACAGGCGGCCGATCTCGACGCGCTCGATGCGCTGCGGGTGGCCCTGCTCGGCAAGAGCGGGCTGATCACCGAGCAGCTCAAGGCGCTCGGCAAACTCGCACCCGATGAGCGCAAGCTGCGCGGGGAGCAGGTCAATCTGGCCAAGGCGCGTCTGTTCGATGCGATTGCCGCGCGCCGCGACGCGCTCGAGCAGGCGCTGTTGGCCCAACGTCTGGCCTCCGAGCGGGTCGATGTCGGCATGCCCGGGCGCAGGGTCGATCCGGGCAGCGGGCATCCGGTGACCCGCACCATCGAGCGCATCGTGTCGATCTTCGCCCGCATGGGCTACCAATTCGCCGATGGTCCGGAGATCGAAGACGACTTCCACAACTTCGAGGCGCTGAATTTTCCGCCCAATCATCCGGCGCGCGCGATGCACGACACGTTCTATTTCCCGGACGGTCGCCTGCTGCGCACGCATACCTCGCCGGTGCAGGTGCGCTTCATGCGCGAGCGCCAGCCGCCGCTGCGCATGCTGACCATCGGCAAGGTGTATCGCTCCGACAGCGACCAGACCCATTCGCCGATGTTCCACCAGATGGAAGGGCTGCTGGTCGACGAAAGCGCCAACTTCGCCGAGCTCAAGGGAACCTTGGCGCAGTTCGTGCGCGCGTTCTTCGAACGCGATTTCGAGATGCAGTTCCGGCCCTCGTACTTCCCGTTCACCGAGCCCTCGTGCGAGGTCGATATCCGCTGGGAACGGCCCGATGGCAGCAAGGCGTGGCTGGAGGTTCTCGGTGGCGGCATGGTCCATCCGAACGTGCTGCGCGCCTGCGGTATCGATGCCGAGCGCTACACCGGCTACGCCTTCGGTCTGGGCATCGAGCGCTTCGCGATGTTGCGCTACGGGGTTGCCGACCTGCGCGCGTTCTACGACAACGATTTGCGCTTCCTGCGCCAGTTCGCTTGAGGACCAGGGCCCAGGGCCCAGGGTACAGGGCCCAGCATCGATGGGCCCGGCGACGCGGCGGTCCGCGCCCCACCGGATGAAGAGTGGTTTCCCATGAAGTTCTCCGAAAACTGGTTGCGTTCGCTGGTGCCGATCGAGGCCGATCGCGCGACGCTATGCCATCGCCTGACGATGGCCGGACTGGAAGTCGAAGGCGTCGAGGCGCTGGGCGACGGTCTGGCCGGGGTGCTGATCGGCGAGATCGTGGCCGCCGAGCGCCATCCGGCGGCCGACAAACTGCAGGTATGCAGTGTTGCGATCGGTGCGGCCGAGCCGTTGCAGATCGTATGCGGTGCGCCGAATGCGCGGGTCGGGCTGAAGGCGCCGCTGGCGACCATCGGCACCACCCTGCCCAACGGCATGCAGATCCAGCGCGCAGCGCTGCGTGGGGTGGAATCGGCCGGCATGCTGTGTTCGGCCCGCGAGTTGGGTCTCGATGGCGATGCCGGTGGCCTGCTGGAGCTGCCCGCGGACGCGCCGGTGGGCGCCGCGCTGGCGAGCTTTCTCGGGCTTCCGGACGCATCGATCGAGATCAAGCTGACCCCGAATCGCCCGGATTGTCTGGGCATGCGTGGACTGGCGGCCGAGGTCTCGACCCTGTTCGGCGTCGCGCCGGCGTCGATCGATACCACGCCGGTGGTGGTGCAATCAGATGGGCGGCGCAGCATCACGCTCGACGCGCCACTGGACTGTCCGCGCTATCTCGGGCGGGTGATCGAGGGGATCGATCCTGCGGCAGATACTCCGCTGTGGATGGCCGAGCGCCTGCGCCGCGCCGGCGTGCGCCCGATCAGCGCGGTGGTCGACTGCACCAACTACGTGATGCTCGAGCTGGGCCAGCCGATGCACGCCTTCGACCTCGACCGCATTCACGGTGGCATCGTGGTGCGCCGCGCGCGCGAGGGCGAGGCGCTGCAGCTGCTCGACGAGCGCGCGGTCACACTGGATCCCGGTTTCCTGGTGATCGCCGATGCGCAACAGGCGCTGGCGGTGGCTGGCGTGATGGGTGGCTACTACTCGCGGGTCACCGACGTCACCCGCAATGTGTTGCTGGAGAGCGCGCATTTTGCGCCGCATGCGATCGTCGGCCGCGCGCGCAAGCTCGGCCTGCATACCGATGCCTCGCATCGCTTCGAGCGCGGCGTGGATCCTGCACTGCCGCAACTGGCGCTTGAGCGCCTGAGCGCGCTGCTGCTGTCGATCGTCGGCGGCCGGCCGGGGCCGGTGGTGGCCACCGAACATGCCGCAGCGATTCCAGCGGTTCCGACCGTGCGCTTGCGGGCGGCGCGCCTGCAGCGCGTGCTCGGGATGTCGATCGGTGGCGAGCGCGTGGCGGAGATCCTGGGCGGCCTCGGCATGCAGGTGCACACGACCGCGGACGGCTGGTCGGTACGCCCTCCGAGCGCGCGTTTCGATATCGCGATCGAGGAAGACCTGATCGAGGAAGTGGTGCGCGTGCACGGCTACGAGCTGGTGCCGACGCATGTTCCCGCCGCCGTGCTGCAGGTCGAAAGCGTAACCGAGACGCGGGTCGAGGAGGCCGCACTGCGGCGCGCGCTGATCGAACGCGGCTACAGCGAGTGCATCAACTTCGCGTTCGTGGCGAACGACCTGCTGCTCAGCTGGGGCGTGGCCGACGGTGCGGTGGCGCTGGCCAATCCACTGTCAGCCGAGTTGGGCAGCATGCGCACCGCGCTGCTGCCCGGCCTGGTCGAGGCGGCGCGCCGCAACCTGGCACGCCAGCACACGCGCGTGCGACTGTTCGAGATCGGGCGCGTGTTCGAGGCGACCAGCAGCGGGCCACGGGAGCGCCTGCGGTTGGCCGGACTCGCGATCGGACGCGCCACA
>JBBSDI010000032.1:0-17495 GCA_038249585.1 Lysobacterales bacterium
CACCCAGCCGGAGAACAGCAGGATCGGGGTCAGGAAGATTCCGCCGCCGGTGCCGGTCAGGCCCGCAAGCGTGCCGATCAGTGCGCCGATCAACAGGCCATGACCGACCGGCACTCCCGTCGCGGTGTGCTGGCCTTCGACTTCGGCCCCGGCGTGTGCACGCGCGATCAGCTGCACGCCGCCGATCGCGAGCACGCTGGCCACCAGCAGCTTGTAGGTCGCTGCCGGCAACTGCAGCGATCCGGCCAGGAACGCGCACGGAATCGACGCCAGCGCGAACGGCCAGAAGCTCGCCCACCGGAACAGCCCGGCGCGGGCGAAGCGCCAGGTGCCGATGCTGGCTACCAGCACGTTGAGCGCGAGCGCTGTCGGCCGCATCAGCAGCGGCGACATCGACAGCAGGCCCATGACCGCAAGATAGCCGGATGCGCCCGCATGGCCGACGCTGGAGAACAGCGCGGCGACCAGGAAAAAAATCGCGGCGAGCAGCCAGTCGTCGATCGGCATGGCGGTGGCGACAGTCGGCGCGCGATCCTCAGCGCCGCTTTGCGCGCGGATGCGCCGAGTCGTAGACCTTGGCCAGATGCTGGAAATCCAAATGGGTGTAGATCTGGGTGGTGGCGATGTCGGCATGGCCGAGCATCTCCTGCACCGCACGCAGGTTGCCGCTGGATTCGAGCAGGTGGCTGGCGCAGGAGTGCCGCAGCAGATGCGGGTGCACGCGCTTCCACAGACCCTGGCGCTGGGCCAGCGTCTTCAGGCGCGCCTGCACGCCGCGCGCGCTGATCGCAGCACCACCACGGCCGGGAAACACCGGCGCATCGAGTGCGGCACTGGACTCGGACTTCCAAGCGCGCAGCGCCTCGCGCGCCTGTCGCCCCACCGGCACCACGCGGGTCTTGCCGCCCTTGCCATCGACGCGCACGAGGCCATCATCCAGATCGAGATTGCCCCAGCGCAAGGTGGTCAGTTCGCTCAGGCGCAGGGCCGATGAGTAGAACAACTCCAGCATGGCGCGATCGCGCGCGGCGATGCCTGCACCCTGCGGAAGTTCGAGGAAGGCGCCCATCTCGTCGGCATCCAGCACGTTGGGCAGCTTGCGCGGGGCGCGCGGGGCGCGCACGCCGTCGGCGGGATTGGCGCGCACAAGACCCTCGCGAAGCTGCCAGCGAAAGAAGCTGCGGATCGCCGACAAACGCCGCGCCAGCGACTTCGGCGATTGCCCGTCGCGATGCTCGGCGGCAATGAAGCTGCGCAGGCGCTCGGGGCTGACCGCGTCCCAACCCCGCGTCGGATCGCTGTCGATCGCCTGCGCCAGCCGACCGATATCGTCACGATAGGCGTCGATGGTGCGTGGCGAGAGTCGCCGTTCGACCGCCAGATGATCGAGGAAACGCTCGGCGAGTGCGCGGCGCTCGCTCACGCCGGATCGAATCGCGCGAGTGCCGCACCGATCGCATCGGCAATGAGCTTGAGGAACATGGTGCCCATTCCCGGATGGAAGCGATTGGCATCGGTGCTGCCGACCGCGATCAGTCCGCGTCCCGGAATCGGCATCAGGACGGTCGATTTGACGTCTGCCGCACGCGCGCCGAACAGCGCTTCGAGCTTCTCCGCATTGAGCCGTCCGCACAGCGGTTCGCTGCGCGTGCTGACATCGAGCAGGGGCCGCATGGCGCGATCTTCCAGGGCGGCTACCAGCAGCCACTCGGCCTGCTCGAGATCGGCCGGCGCGTCGAACAGCACCACCCGCACCAGATCGGATGCCAGGTCCTCATTGAGCGTGGCAACCACCCGCCGCAGGGTCTCGGCCAGCGAAGCTGCGCGCATCAGGGCCAGGGTCAGCGCGTGCACGCGCACCACCAGTTGCTCGTTCTCGGAGGCGATCGCGATCAACTCCTGCAAGCGGCGATTCAGCGCACGGTTCTTGTCGCGCAGCACTTCCAGCTGGTAGCTGGCCAGGGAGGTGGTGTCGCCGAGCTGGCGCGGCATCTTCAGCACCAGCGCGAGATCGGGAAACTCGATCAGGAATTCGGTATTGCGGCGCAGGAAGCTGGCCACTTCCAGCTCGCTGAGCTCGCGCTTGGCGGGAAGATCGCTCATGGGTTCCAGGTTCCTTCGAAAACGAATGCAGCAGGACCGGTCATCGACAGTGGCGTATCCGCGCCGGCCCATTCGATGATCAGGGTGCCGCCCGGCAGTGTAACGGTCAGCGGGGAGGCCACGCGCCCGCGGCGGATCAGGATCGCCGCGGCCGCACACGCGCCGCTGCCGCAGGCGAGGGTCTCGCCGACACCGCGCTCGAACACGCGCAGACGGATGGAATGCCGATCGACCACTTCGGCGAAGCCGACATTGGCGCGATCGGGGAACTGCCGATGGCGTTCGATCAACGGCCCAAGCTGCGCGATCGGCGCGGTCGCAACCTCGTCGACCTCCAGCACCGCGTGCGGATTGCCCATCGAGGCCACGCCGATCCGAACCGGCCCACCGACGATCGACAACGGGTAATCGTCGGCTGCGGCGGCGACGACGAATGGCACGGTCTCTGGCGCGAACTGCGGCACGCCCATGTCCACGCGAATGCGGCCGTCAGCCAGGCGCTCGCACGCTACCGGTCCGACCGGACCGTCGAGTACCACCCGGCCGCGGATCGGCGCGTCGCGGTGCAGCCACGCCACCAGACAGCGCACGCCGTTGCCGCACTGGCGTGCCGCACTGCCGTCGCTGTTGTAAATGCCGTAGGCGGCAAGACTGCCGGGCGCACGCGGATCCTCGACGGTGAGCAACTGGTCGAAGCCGACACCGGTGTGGCGATCGGCGATAGCCTGCACCAGATCTGGCTCGAGCCGCGCACTGAGGCCGCGCCGATCCACCACGACGAAGTCATTGCCGATGCCGTGCATCTTGGAAAAGCGCATAACCATGCCCGCATTGTAGGGCCCGCGCCGTGTGCGGCGATCCGCCAGCATGACGTGCGCTAGGGCGTGGGAGCCTCGGCTGGCGCATCGGCCGGCGATTTCGCGGGCTGCACGGGTGCTGCCTCGGGCTCGGGCAACACCAGATCGCCCTTGGTGCCGCAGCCGGTCGAAAGCGCTGCGACCAGGATCAGCAGCGCCAGCCGCAGCCGCTTCATCGGCCGGAACCCGCTGGGCCGACCGCGATGCCGAGCTGATCGAGTACGAACGCGTATTCCTCGGCCGTCTCCTGAAAGCGCTGGAAACGGCCGGACTTGCCGCCGTGGCCGGCTTCCATGTTGATCCGGAACAGCAGCGGATTGCTGTCGGTCTTGAGCGTGCGCAGCTTCGCGACCCACTTGGCAGGCTCGAAGTACTGCACCTGCGAGTCCCACAGGCCAGTGGTGACCAGCATCGCCGGATAGGCCTTGCGCTCGACGTTGTCGTAGGGCGAGTACGACAGCATGTAGTCGTAGTAGGCCTTGTCCTTCGGGTTACCCCACTCGTCGAACTCGTTGGTCGTGAGCGGGATCGACTCATCGAGCATGGTGGTGACCACATCGACATAAGGCACATGGGCGATGATCGCGCGATACTTCTGCGGCGCGAGGTTGACCACCGCGCCCATCAGAAGGCCGCCGGCGCTGCCGCCCATCGCGACCACCCGATCCTTCGCTGCATAGCCTTCGCGCACCAGGAAATCGGTCACATCGATGAAGTCGGTGAAGGTGTTCTTCTTGTTCAGCAGCTTGCCCTCGTCGTACCACTGGCGACCCATCTCCTGCCCGCCGCGGATGTGGGCGATGGCAAACACCACACCGCGATCGAGCAGGGACACGCGCGCGCTGGAGAACGTCGGGTCCATCGATGCGCCGTAGCTACCATAGGCGTACTGGTAGAGGGCTGCACTGCCGTCGCGCGCGAAGCCCTTGCGGTAGACGATCGATACCGGCACCTTGGTGCCGTCGCGCGCGGTGGCGAAGACGAACTCGCTGGCGTAGTTGGCGGGATCGAAACCTCCCAGCACCGGTTCGCGCTTCTTGAGCACCTTCGCACCGGTCGCCACGTCGAGGTCGTAGGTGCTGCCGGGCGTGGTCAGCGAGGTGTAGTAGTAGCGCAGGAATCCGCTGTCCGGTTCGGGGTTGTTGCCCAGGTAGGCCGTGTAGGGCTTCTCGCCGGATTCGATCACGCTGGATCGTGCGTCGGCCCAGCGCAGGATGCGCACCTGGCGCAGGCCGCCGGCGCGCTCGTTGACGGCGAGGAAGTCGCGGAACACCGACACTTCCTGCACGAAGGCGTCGTCGCGATGGGCGATGACGTCGCGCCACGCTTGGCGCGCGGCAACCTTCGCCATCGGCACACGCACCACGCGGAAGTTCTTCGCCTGCCAGTTGCTGCGCACGATCCAGTCGGCCCCGAAATCCTCGGCCCGGTACTCGTGGTCGCGCTCGCGCGGGATCAACACGGAGAACTTCAGTTCCGGATCGTTGGCATCGGCCACCCATTGTTCGGTCGACACCGTGCTCTGCAGGCCGATGACGATGAAGCGATCGCTGCGCGACTTGAACACACCCATGTAGAACGAGCGATCTTTTTCCTCATAGACCAGCGGATCGTTTGCGGGATCGGTGCCGAGTACGTGTTTGCGCACCTTGTAACCGAGCAGGGTCACGGGGTGCTTTTCGATGTACAGCAGCGTACGGTGGTCGTGCGCCCACGCCAGGCTCGCCTCGGCGTTGCGGAGTTCATCGGCGAGGATCTCGCCGCTGTCGAGGTTCTTGAAGCGCAGCACCCACTGGCGGCGACCGCTGGTGTCCTCGGCCCACGCGAGAATGCGGCCGTCGCGGGTGACTTCGGTATTGCCGATCTGGAAGAAAGCCTTGCCCTTGGCCAGCGCGTTGCCGTCGAGCAGCACCTGTTCGGGCGACGACGCATCGTCGCTGCCGTCGGCCTGCGCCTTGCGGCGCGCGTAGATGGGGTACTCCTCGCCCGCGGCATAGCGCGTGTAGTACCACCAGCCGTTCTTGCGCTCCGGCACCG
Source organism: Lysobacterales bacterium (assembly GCA_038249585.1). Taxonomy (GTDB): domain Bacteria; phylum Pseudomonadota; class Gammaproteobacteria; order Xanthomonadales; family Ahniellaceae; genus UBA4656. Next base: position 4,998 of record JBBSDI010000032.1, read on the forward strand.
AGTTGTCGTCCTGTTTGACCCGCCCGACGATCTCGTCGAACAGCAACTTCTGGCCCGGCTCGGTGTGCTTTAGCATCGCCTGCTTGTAGGCGTTTTCGGATTCCAGCCACGCCAGGAGCTTTGGATTCTTGCGCTCGTCGTCGCGCAGCCAATAGTACGGGTCCTCGCGGTCTCCGTGCGGCGAGCGAACCACGTGCGCAATCCGTTCGGCAACCGGCGGCAGCGGGCGGCCTTCGGCATCGCGCAGCAGCAGCGCACGCTCGACGCTGTCGCCGAACACCTCGGTGCGCTCGACGCCATCGGTGAACACACCCGCAGTGGCACTATCGGTCGCTGTCGCGGCGCGCTCGGCGGGCACCGCGCAAGCGGCCAGCAGACCAGTTGCCAGCGCTAAGCAGATCCAACGACAGGGTTTGAGGGACATGGGCAGGCTCGGGCGGCTGAAGCCGGGATTGTAGCCCGACCGATCAATTCCCGGCACGGGCGGGCCCAAGCTTGTGCTGGTAGCGCCACGCGTCGGCGCCGTCGTCGTAGTAGGCCTCGCGCATGCCGATACGACGGTAGCCGCGCGCCACGTACATCGCGATGGCCTCTGCGTTGTCCTGACGCACTTCGAGGTTCAGGACCTGCGCGCCGCGGCGGCGCGCGCGGCGTTCGCAGGCACCGAGCAACGCAGAGCCCAAACCCATTCCGCGCGCAGAGGGATCGACGGCGATCGAGTACATCCGCCCGACTGCACTGCCGGAGCGGAACAGCACGACCGCGCTGCCGACCAGTGCCCGGTCGCGGTGGGCGACGAGTATCAGGTTGCTTGCACGAGCGAGATGCCGGCGATACTGGCGCAGGCTCATGCGGTCGCCCGGAAAGCAGCGCAGCTCCAGCGCCGCGAGCGCCGCTGCATCGGCGGACCTGGCCAGTCGAATCGCGGGTTGCAGGGAAGCGGGCATGGCAGCACCCTAACCGGCCGGATCGGGCGCCTCAACCGCTATTCGATAGCGCGCGCCTGCCCATGGTGGACGCACATCGCCCATGCGACAATTTCGGCCCCCATGACCCCCCGCCAAGATCCCCATCCCAAGCACCATCCCCGTGCGGCGCGGGTTGAGCGCGCGTGAGCCGACTCTACATCGTGGTCGAAAAGGCCTCGGACTGGGGATCGTTCTATCCGTCCGACAATGTGATCACTGCGGTCGACTATCTCAAGCAGCCGATAGCAGACAGCGAGGAAGAGCGCACCCAGGTCATCAACCTGTGCCGAAGCTACAAGTACCTCGGCCTGGGCTACTACGTTTCGCTGTTGGCCGAGGCCCGCGGCCACCGCGTGATCCCGTCGGTACGCACCATCAACGATCTACGGCGACGCTCGATCTACGGCCTCGACATCGAGGACCTGAACCAGAAACTGACCCGCTTCCTGCCAGCCGAAGGTCGCGACACCACCGAGTTCGGCCTGCTGGTGTACTTCGGTACCACCAACTACGCACCGCTGGCCGACCTGACCCGACAGGTGTTCGACATCTTTCCTTGTCCGATCCTCAAGCTCGAGTTCGGGCGCCAGAAGGTGTGGCAGATCAGCGCGATCAAGCCCGGTGCATTGCATCCGTTGACGGATTCGCAGGAAGACGCCTTCGCGCAGGCGCTGGATGCGTTCAGCAAGAAGCTGTGGCGCACGCGCCGCCAGCGCAAGAAGTACCGCTACGACATCGCGATGCTGGCCGATCCCAACGAAGCCATGCCGCCGTCGAACAAGCGCGCTTTGAAGGCCTTCATTGAATCCGGCAAGGAGCTCGGCATCGAGGTCGATCCGGTGACCCGCAACGACTACCAGCGGCTGGCCGAATACGATGGCTTGTTCATCCGCGAAACCACGGTGCTGGACAACCACACCTACCGGTTTGCGATCAAGGCCGAAAAAGAAGACATGGTGGTGATCGACGATCCCACCTCGATACTGCGCTGCACCAACAAGATCTACCTTGCCGACCTGCTCAAGTCGCGCAAGCTGCCGACGCCCAAGACCGAGATCCTGTTCCGCGACGACGCCAAGCGCTTGGCCGAATTGCCCGATCGACTGGGATTCCCGATCGTGCTGAAGATTCCGGACGGTTCATTCTCACGCGGGATCGTCAAGGTCGAGGATGCCGCATCGCTCAAGCGCGAGGCCGAATTGTTGTTCCAGAGCACCTCGCTGGTGATCGCGCAGGAATTTCTCTACACCGCGTTCGACTGGCGGGTCGGCGTGCTCGATGGCGAGGCGCTCTACGCCTGCCAGTACTTCATGTCGCGCGGTCACTGGCAGATCTACAACCACGGCGCCGACAAGGGCCGCGAGCGCTCCGGCGGGTTCAAGACCCTGCCGGTGCGCGAAGCGCCGTCGGATGTGATCAAGCTGGCGCTGCGCGCGACCGCGCCGATCGGCAACAGCCTGTACGGCGTCGACATCAAGCAGACCAAAGACCGCGCGGTGATCATCGAGGTCAACGACAACCCCTCGATCGATGCCGGGGTCGAGGACGCCTATCTGGGCGAGGATCTGTACCGCCGGATCATGAACGAATTCGTGCGCCGCCTCGAACGCAAGCGTCTGGGTATCGCCGACTGAGCCGAATCAGGCGACCCTGCGCAAGATCCGTCGCGCCTGAGGACCGCGCCACGTGCGGCGACGCAGGATTCTGCGCGAGCCTGCCACTGCACTCGCGCAGCGACGAAAGCCATCCAGGGCCTCGACCTGCGCGAGTACGAGCAGCGGCGCGAACAGCAGCCAGAACGGCAGCCAGCCCAGGATCGGACCGACCTCGCGCGCCGACGGCAGCAACGCGAGGACCAACAAGCCCGCCACCAACCAGGCACGGCACACCGATACAGCCAGGCGGCGGGCTTCGGGCGACAGCCGGGATGGGCGTGCAATCGATCGATCGTGGTTCATGATGCGGCTCCTTGTGGGGAGCTCAGACTGGGCCGCGGTCGTCTCAGCGGCTGAGAACGGCGACGATCCGTGTGGGCCGGTCCAGACGTGCCGCGCGACCCGAGCATCTGCGACACGGTCGCACCCACGCCGGGGGACTGTTGCGACGCAGCGACCGGTTTTGTCAGACCTTGCGCGAATCGTAGGCAGTCAGTGCAAGCGTGAGCAGGATCTTGGCCTCCTCGCGCAGCGCGGGTGGCGCGATCACTTCGGCATCGGGGCCGTAGCGCAGCACGTCCATCAGCAGCTCCTTGGCGTTGGAGTACGGCACCCGCAGTTCGTAGCGGCCATCGGCAAGGAATCGACCCTCCTGTCGGGAATGCCAGTGCTCGTCGGCGACCCACCGCGCGGCGCGTGCGGAGAACGCCACCGTCGCCCAGGCCTTCGGCGACCCGGCGAAGATGCCATAGGATCCCGCCAGGTGCTGGTCGAGCTCGGTTTCGGGAACATCAATGGCGGTAGCGTCAGCGGGTTGCGGCCCGGCGATCCGGTCGACCGCGAAACTTCTCAGGCCATTGCGGCCGTGATCCCAGGCATCGAGATACCAGTTCTCGCGATAGTGGGTCAGACGCTGCGGCGATACGCTGCGCTGGCCTTCGCTGCCGGAGGTTCGTGCGCGGTAGCGGAACATGAGCTGGCGACGCTCGAGCACGGCGGAGGCAACGCTGCGGAACACGGTTTCGTCCATGCGACGGATCGCACTGCCGGTGACCCGAATGCGTGCGAGCTCGTAGCGCTTGTCGCCCTCGGCGTTCGACAGCAGGCGTTCGATCCGCAGCTTCAGCGGCGCCAGTGCCGAGGACAGCACGCCTGGACCGGTCCGCGCGAGCATCTGGTGCACCGCCAGCAGCGCGTGCAGTTCTTCGCTGCTCAGCCACAGCCCGGGCAACTCGAAGCGCTCGGCCTCATCGCGGCTGTAACCGAACGCGTGGTTGTCGCTGTCGGTATCGATCGGCGCCCCAAGGCCATCGCGGAGGAAGGCGATGTCGCGATACAGGGTGGCGCGCGAGCAGCGCAGGTCTTCCTTGAGCCGGTCGAACGGCACCGGGTAGCGGGAGGTCTTCAGGATGCGATGCAGGGTGAGAATACGTTCGTAGCGGTCCATGGCGTCGATCCTGCCACGATCTGCGCCTACCCGTGGTATCCGAGCAGCACAAAGTTCTCGCCGCTGGTTGCGCTGCGCAAAATGCCGGTGCGGGCAGGAGCATAAGTTTGCGTAAGGACACCCTCACCCGGTCGAGGCTGATTCCGTCGACGGCGAAGGCTGCACAGCGCGCTGTGCAAAATCATCGCTGGCTTTGGCAACAGGCGCAGTCGTGCGGCATACTTGGATGGTCCCGGACGGCGGCCATGACCGAAAAGCCCATCGACCTGCATCGCCCTGTCGGCGATTCATGCAAGACCACGACTTGCTACATGTGCGCGTGCCGGTGCGGGCGAGCCGGGCTTTCGTGCAGCACTGCTGCGCGCCGGCGAGCGCCCGGCCATGGATGGCCGGGCCGGATCAGCCGCGCCAGGGATGGCAGGCACGCGCCATGACCGAAAAGCCCATCGACCTGCATCGCCCTGTCGGCGATTCATGCAAGACCACGACTTGCTACATGTGCGCGTGCCGGTGCGGCATCCGTGTCCATCTGCGCAATGGCGAGGTGGTCTACATCGACGGCAATCGAGACCATCCGGTCAACCGCGGCGTGATCTGTGCCAAGGGCGCTGCTGGTGCGCAACAGCATCGTTCACCGGCTCGCCTGACCGCACCGCTGTTGCGGGTGGGCGAACGTGGCAGTGGGGAGTTTCGCGAGATCGGCTGGGATGAAGCGCTGGCGCTGGCAACGCGCTGGCTTGGCGACATTCGGCAGCGCAATCCGGATGAACTCGCATTCTTTACGGGGCGCGACCAGTCGCAGGCGCTGACCGGTTGGTGGGCGCAGCAGTTCGGCACCATCAACTACGCCGCCCACGGCGGCTTGTGCTCGGTGAACATGGCGGCTGCCGGGATGTACACACTTGGCAGCGCGTTCTGGGAGTTCGGCGAGCCCGACTGGGAACACACGCGCTACCTGATGCTGTGGGGCGTGGCGGAGGACCATGATTCCAACCCGCTCAAGCTGGGCCTGGGCAAGCTTAAGGGGCGCGGCGCGAAGATCGTCGCGATCAATCCCGTCAAGACCGGCTATGCAGCGATTGCCGACGAGTGGATCGGCATCCGCCCGGGCACCGATGGCCTGCTGATCGGCGCACTGATCCACGAACTGCTGCACGCCGATCGCATCGATCTCGAATTCCTGGTGCGCTACAGCAATGCGCACTGGCTGGTGATCGACGATCCCGGTGGCGCAGAGGATGGGTTGTTCGCCCGCGATGCGGACGGGCATCCACTGTGCGCGACGCGTAACCAGACGGGCGCTTCGATCCTGCAGCGCGCCGATGCGATCGATATCGCACCGCAAGTGGTCGGCGCAGTTTCGCTGGCGGATGGACGACGCGCAGCACCCGTATTCCAGCGCCTCGCAGAACGATTCACCGGCGACAGCTATGCGCCGACACAGGCCGCAGCGCGCTGCGGAGTGCCTGCAACCACCATCCGACGCCTCGCGCGCGAGCTGGCCGCCGCTGCGTTCGACGCCCCGGTTCGGTTGCCTGTGCCGTGGACGGACGTGCATGGACGGCAGCACTCGCAGATGGTTGGGCGTCCAGTATCGATGCATGCGATGCGCGGCATCTCGGCGCACAGCAATGGATTCCAGACCTGTCGCATGCTGCACGTGTTGCAGCTGATCCTGGGCGCGATCGAAACCCCCGGCTCGTTCCGATTCCAGCCGCCTTATCCGAAGGGCGTTCCGCCTGCGAATCGTCCGGGCAAGACGCGGCGTGACAATGGCGCGCTGGATGCCGCGCCATTGGGCTTCCCGCAGTCGCCGGCCGATTTACTGGTTGATGCCGATGGAAGGCCGCGGCGCATCGACAAGGCGTTCAGCTGGGAATTCCCGCTCGCGGTGCATGGCATGCTGCACACGGTGATCCGCAATGCCCATGCAGGCGATCCACAGCGGATCGACACCCTGCTGCTGTTCATGGCCAACATGAGCTGGAACTCGGCAATGGCCACGTCCGAGACCATGCGCATGCTGACCGACCGCGATCCGGTCAGCGGCGAGTACAAGATCCCGCGGATCATCTATTCCGACGCCTATGCCTCCGAGATGGTGTCGTACGCGGACCTGATTCTTCCGGATACGACGTATCTGGAGCGGCATGATGCGATCTCGCTGCTGGATCGGCCGATCTCGGATGCGGATGCAGCGATCGATGGCATCAGGCACCCGGTCGTGCAGCCAGCACGCGACGTGCGGCCATTCCAGAGTGTGCTGCTGGATCTAGGCGCACGACTTGGGCTTCCGGGCATGCTGCGCGAGGACGGCAGTGCGCGCTACCCGGATGGCTTTGCGCAGTACATGGTTGAGCACGAACGTAGCCCCGGCGTGGGTCTGCTGGCGGGCTGGCGGGGCGCCGATGGCACAATGCAGGGGGTTGGCCCGCCGAATCCCGATCAGCTCGACCGCTACGTGGCCAACGGCTGCTTCTTCCGCACCGAGATGCCTGCCGCCGCGCGCTACTTCAAAATGGCCAACCGCGACTATCTGGACTGGGCGCGGGGGATGGGTTTCGTCGGGTCCAATCGAGCGCAGGTGCTGGCGCTGTACGCCGAGCCCTTGCAACGGTTTCGTCTTGCAGCGCTCGGCCATGGCCCGATCCAACCGCCCGATCGCGAGCGCAAACGGGTCGCTACGTACTTCGATCCTCTGCCCTTGTGGTATGCGCCTTTCGAAGGCAGCCGCATCGATGCAGCGGTCTTTCCGTTGGCGGCCGTTACCCAGCGCCCGATGTTCCAATACCACGCATGGGGCTCGCAGAATCGCTGGCTGCGCCAGATCGCGGCGCGCAATTTTCTTTACGTGCACCCCGAAACCGCCGCCAGACTCGGGCTGGAGAACGATGATTGGGCGGAGCTGTCATCGCACGTTGGCAGCATGACCGTACCGGTACGACACCATTCGGGTGTCGAGCCGGGCACCGTGTGGACGTGGAATGCGATCGGCAAGCGCCGGGGTTCGTGGGCGTTGCACGCCGATGCACCGGAAGGTCGCCGCGGGTTCCTGCTCAACCACCTGATTTCCGACCTGCTGCCGAAGGGCGGCGATGGCGACTACGCGAACGCCGATCCGATCACCGGCCAGGCAGCATGGTACGACCTGCGGGTCGGGCTGCGCCGGGTGTCCGAACCTGCCGGTGCGTTGAGCCTGCCGCAGTTCGCGACCTTGCCTCCCGCGTCCGGCCCGGCGCGCCGGTAGTGCAACGGTGCTGACCGCATGACGAGTCTGCCTGCCCCGTCGAATCGCAAGCTCGGCCTGGTCATCGACCTCGACATCTGCGTCGGGTGTCATGCGTGCGCAGTGGCGTGCAAATCGTGGAATGAGCAGGGCCAGTTCGGCCCGCTTCCCGATGAATCACCCTACGGCCGGGATCCGATGGGCGTGTGGTTCAACCGAGTACATACCTACGAGGTCGAGGCGGGCAACCCGCTGCCGCCTGATGGCGCTTACGCGTCGCGCTTGGGTACGCCTCGGCCTGCGGCAGACGCGCGCAGCGGAACTACGGCTGCGCCGATCACGGTGCACTTCCCGCGCTCGTGCCTGCACTGCGAGCAACCAGATTGCGTGACTGTTTGTCCTACCGGCGCAAGCTACAAGCGGCCTGACGATGGCATCGTATTGATCGACGAGACCAAATGCATTGGCTGCAAACTGTGTTCGTGGGCGTGCCCCTATGGGGCCAGGGAGTACAGCGAAGTGCGTGGCGTGATGCAAAAGTGCACGCTGTGCGTCGACCGGATCTACAATCAGAACCTGGAGCCGGCGGATCGGCAGCCTGCATGCGTGCTGGCTTGCCCGACGCGAGCGCGCCACTTCGGCGACCTTGGCGACCACGACTCGCCGGTATCGCAACTGGTCGCCGAGCGCGGGGGGTTTGCCCTGCAACCTGAACTTGGTTACCTACCGGTCAATCGCTACCTGCCGCCGCGGGACCGCCGTGACGGCGGTCCTGCAGGCGAAGTGGCGGAAGAGGAGTTCAGTCGCAAGAACCTGTCGCCGTTGTTGCGGTGGGTCGATCGGATCCTGTCGCGCTGATGCGAACGCTTCCATCGCGGTGCGGCAGTCATCGCGGGATCGTCGCAGCCGAACCGATTGCCGCGCTCCGCCGGCGCTCCGGAGTCTTTGAGCCATGAATCCCGCGCTCTCGGTGCTGTTGTTCACCACCTTGTCGGGCGCGGGCCTGGGAGTACTGTTGTGGACCGGTGCGTTGCTCGCGTGGTCGCCTTCGCCGCTTGACCGTGCGCCAGCGCTTCTCGCCCTGTGCGTTGGCGTTCTATTGCTGGCGCTCGGCCTGGGATCGTCGTTCTTCCATCTCGGCCAGCCCTTGCGGGCATGGCGCGCATTCAGTCAATGGCGAACTTCCTGGCTGTCGCGCGAGGCCGTCGTCGCGCTGGCGACCCTGGTCGCTGCCAGCGTATGCGCACTAGCGCTTTGGCGCGGGAATCGCGGTGTTGCACTCCATCTGGGCAGCGCAGCGCTGGCGTCGACGGCCCTGCTGACCCTGATCGCCACCGCCGGAATCTATTCGAGCCTCAAGCCGATTCGGGCCTGGTGCAACGGGTTCGTGGCTCCGTTCCTGGTTTTCGCGGCGCTGTGGTCCGGCGGCTGTGTGCTCTGGCTGGTTCTGTCCGCGTACGGGATTGCAATTCCAGCGCCAGGAGTCTTGGCCTTGCTGCTCACTGCAGGCGCAGGCCTCGCCATCAAGCTGCGTTACTGGCGTTTCATCGACGCTGAAGTCGATGCGCCCGACGCTTCCCACGTTACCGGCCTCGGCCGAAACAGCGCGGTCCGTGCAGCGGAGTCCCCGCATACCGAGTCGAACTATCTGTTGCGCGAAATGGGCTTTGTCGTGGTCCGTCGGCACGCACAACGGCTACGGTCGATCAGCGTGGCCTGTGGTTTCATTATCCCGGCCGTTGGCCTGCTTGTTGCGCACTGGTTCGAAGGCATGTGGTCGCTGCTTGCTGTACCGGCATGTTTGGCTGTCATCGTCGGGATGTTCGTTGAGCGCTGGCTGTTCTTTGCGCAAGCACGGCATACCGTTGCTGGCTACTACGGCTGAGCTTCGTCGCTTTTTTCGGCTGGCCGCTTCGATGGCCACCGCCTATACCGAACTGCTTGGCGTCGGTCGAATGCCCGGACCTTCGGCGTCGCCGGCTAATTGTAAGTCCGCGGAGGTTTGTTGCGCTCAAAGACAGTATCGCGATCGCGTTGTTGGTGCTTTCGGTGTCGCCGGCGATAGCCGGCGACCGGACCGACAAAGCGGAATTTTGCCTGGCGTTTGCTCGCGGCAATGCCGCCAGCGATACGCTCTTGACTAACAACTTCGTGGTCGGATTCTGAGCTTCGTTGCCCGCAGGCCGTTCCGACGACCAGCCTCAGTGCCGGGGGCGACGTCGTAGAATGGCGTCGGCCCCCTGTTCGATCAGATCGTGGGCAACCTTGGTACCGATCGCTTCTGCTTCATTCGCACCGCCGCCTTGTTGTGCTCGTAGCAAACTGCCGGTTTCCGGATCGCCGACCATGCCGGAAAGTGCGAGGCTGCCGGCGCTGTCGAGCGTGGCGAATCCGGCAATCGGTACATCGCAGCTGCCCTGCAAAACGCGATTCATCGCCCGCTCCGCGCTGACGCAGGTGGTCGTGTGCGGGTGGGCAAGGCCGGCAGTCAGCGCGTGCGAGCGTGGATCGTCTGCACGGGTCTCGATACCGATCGCACCCTGCGCGACTGCGGGCAGCCACTCCGGGGCGCTCAGCCGCGATCGGATGCGATGTTCGAATCCCAATCGGATCAGCCCTGCGCAAGCGAGGATGATGGCGTCGAATTCTCCCGCATCGAGTTTGGCGAGGCGGGTATTGACGTTGCCGCGCAGCTCGCTCACTGCAAGATCGGGGCGCGTGGCGCGCAGCAATGCCTGCCTGCGCAGCGACGACGTACCGACCCGTGCGCCGGTCGGGAGCTCGTCGAGGCGACTGTAATGGTTGGAGACCACCGCGTCGAAAGGATCGGCGCGTTCGAGGATCGCTGCGATCGAGAATCCCGACTCCAACAGCGTCGGCACGTCTTTCATCGAGTGGACGGCGATATCGGCCTCACCGGCTGCCATAGCGACCTCGAGTTCCTTCAGGAACAGGCCCTTGCCGCCGATCGCCGACAGCGGTCGGTCGAGTATCTGATCGCCACGGGTGGTCATCGGCAGAAGTTGTACCTCCAGTCCCGGATGCAGTGTGCGAAGTCGTGTAGCGACGTGTTCGGCTTGCCACAATGCAAGTGCGCTGCGACGGGTCGCGATTCGGATGGGACTCACGGAGTCAGATCTCGCGGACCAGCTTGCGTAGCGCCGGCAAATTGCGGCGGCTTACTTCCAGCGGGGCGCTTGCGCCGCGCACGTCGGCGAATACGCGCCCATCGGGAACGCGCTGCAAGCCGCCGATGCGCTCGATCGCAAGCAAACAGTTGCGGTGGATGCGTACGAACTTTTCCGAGAACTCGTCTTCCAATGCGCGCAGCGATTCTTCGATCAATACTTCGCCCCCTGTCCAGTGAACCACCACGTACTTGTCCTCGGCAAGGAAGTACAAAACCTCGTCGACCGGCACCAATTTGAGATTGCCGCGGATACGCGCGCAGATATGCGTGCGGCGCTGCTGGTTCGGCAGGTGCTCGGCGACTTCGCGAAAACGCTCTCCGGTGAAGCGCCGGGCTCGGTCCAGTGCTGCCGCGAGGCGCTCCTTGCGCACCGGTTTGACCAGATAATCGACCGCGCTGGCCTCGAAGGCTGCCAGCGCATGATCGTCATAAGCGGTGCAGAACACCACCGCGGGCGGCTGCAGCAGGCTGCTGAGATGGCGCGCCACCTCCAGTCCGTCCATGACCGGCATCGAGATGTCCAGCAGTACGCACTCTGCCTGGCGCTCTTCGCAGAGCACAATCGCCTCCCTGCCATCCGACGCCATGGCTACCACTTCCGTGCCGCCGATCTCGGCCAACAAGGTCGCGATGCGGTCGCGGGCCAGCGGTTCGTCGTCGGCGATCAGGACTCTCATGGGGCAGGCAGCATGATGATGACGCGATAGTAGTCCGGGCCCCGATCAACTTCCATATGCGCACTACCTCCGTAGTGGAAATCCAGGCGTCGGCGGACGTTGTCTAGCGCGGTTCCCGAGCCGCGACTTGCTGGCCCAATGGGCAGTCGCGGATTGTGGATCTCGATGCGGACGGCAGCATCGATTTGTTTGATGGCGATCCTGATTTCGCCGCCCCGCTGCAATGGCTGGATTCCGTGGAGTACAGCGTTCTCTACCAGCGGCTGGAGCAACAGTGAGGGCATCTCTCGCGGCTGCAAGGGATCGATCTCGATATGCACCCGGAGCCGCTCGCCAAGGCGCAGGCGCTCGATCGACAGATAGCGGGAGACCAGATCGATCTCATCTTCCAGAGTCGAGGGACGTTCGTCGTCGCGCAGTGCGGCTCGAAATAGATCGCTAAGGTCCTCGACTGCCGCTTCCGCGTCAGCCGGACGCGTGCGGATCAGCCCCGCAATCGTGTTCATGCTGTTGAACAGGAAGTGCGGGCGGATTCGGGCCTGCAGTGCATCGAACTGCGCACGCGCGTTCGCCGCAACACCGCGACGCCATTGCGCAGTCACGTAGTAGTAGCGGAATGCGGCTGCAGCAACCAGAACCGCCATACCAGCGATGCTCAAGGCGAATGAAAGCGGATCTGTGCCGTCCGGTATGGCATGCAATGCAAGGATGGCGTCGAACCAGACTGCAACCAGGCCGCCGGCTGCTGAAACGCAGGCGATTGCGCCGAGTCCCAAGGTGGCAGCCAGCGCGGTGGGCATCCTGCGCAGCCAACTTCTGGCAGCGCATAACAGCGCGAGATTGCACACACATACCCATTGCGTGAATACCGTGCCCACGGCAAGCGTGATTGGCGAGGCCAGCCAACGCCCGGTGGGCGCGATGTAGACGAACACCAGCACCACTTGGGCGAGCATCATGGTCGACAGCGCGACTGGAACCGTGCAGAACTGGGGCAGCCACGAATCCTCATCGCGCGGCCGCATGCGGCGGTCGATCAGCGACACGGCGTCGGCCAGACTTGAGCGTAAGTTGTGGAGCCGACAACCGTGATCTGCATGGGGAGCGCATCGTTCCGCTGCAAGCGAATTGCAGGCTAGCGGAAATGTGCGGCCTGAGCGACACCAAGGACTCGCCGACCGCTCCGGACCGTGCGTCCCCCAAAAGCCAAACCCCCGCAAAGTGATTGCGGGGGTTTGGGTTATTGCGTAAGGCCCCTGGCGGTGACCTACTCTTGCATGGCTTAAGCCACACTACCATTGGCGCTGGTGCGTTTCACTTCCGAGTTCGGGAAGG